>DASRUE010000268.1:0-2991 GCA_035687895.1 Bacteroidota bacterium
GCTCCGGGGTCCTTCTTGACTTTCAATTCCCGAATCCCCTTTCCGTACGCAGCTCCGCCATAACCGACCCCGGCCTTGTCTTTTGACACCGCGTTGACCACTGCTGCGGTACCAGGCATGTTCTGGGCTGCGGCTGAGAAATCTTCGCCCATCAGCACTTCATCTTTGAAATAGACGTACGTTCCCGAGTTGTTCTCCCGACTATACAGAATGATCTTCTCGTTGTTTCCCCCTACTTCCTTCCAATTGGTGATCTTTCCAGTGTAGATGTCCTTGATCTGTTGCATCGTCAGTTCGGTGACGGTGTTCGCATCATGAACATAGATGGAGAGTCCATCCAACGCACACTTGATCTCAACGCCACGTGATCCGTACTTCTCCTTCAACTTGTCCCTCTCACTGTCCTTCATTGGTCGGGAGGCGTTGCAGATATCCGTCGTTCCGTTAATCAATGCAGAAATCCCGGTGCCCGATCCTCCGCCGGTAACCTGGATGACGACGTCAGGATGGGCAGCCATGTACCGTTCGGCCCAGCGCTGGCCAAGGATGACCATGGTGTCCGATCCCTTGACCGTAATTTTCTCTTTTGCAGTGAGTGATGAGATGCCGGCAAGCAGCCCCATCGTCATCAAAATGAGTGTCCGTTTCATCTGTCTTCTCCTTCGTGAGTTTGCTTCGCGAGAGAATCACCGTATCGGAAAATATCCCACTTCACTGACGATCTTTTGTCCTTCATCCCCCAATATCCAGTCGATGTACTCCTTCATCGTTCCGGCAGGACGGTTCTTCACGTACATATAGAGGTACCTGGCAATAGGGTAGTTGCCTGATTTGATATTCTCAAACGTTGGTGTGTATCCAGGCGAGACCGCGTCCTTCTTCACCTTCACCTCACGAATCCCCTTTCCGTACGCGGCACCCCCATAGCCTATGCCCCACTTGTCTTTCGCGACGGCGTTCACCACCGCCGCGGTGCCGGGCATATTCTGTGCAGTTGGGGCAAAATCCTCGCCAAGGAGTACGTTATCCTTGAAGTAGACATAGGTCCCGGAATTGTTTTCGCGGCTGTAGAGAATGAGCCGCTCGTTCGGCCCACCGACGTCCTTCCAGTTGCCGATCTTCCCGGTGTACACGTCCTTGATTTGTTGCATGGTCAACTCGGAGATGGGATTCGCTTCATTGACGTACAGGGAAAGCCCGTCTTGCGCACATTTGATTTCAATGCCGCGGGTCCCGAATCGCTGCTTCAGCTTATCTCGTTCGCTGTTCTTCATCGGCCGCGAAGCATTGCAAACGTCCGTAGTCCCGTTGATGAGCGCGGAAATTCCTGTGCCCGAGCCTCCCCCCGTCACCTGCACCGCTACTTCAGGGTGCGCGGCCATGTACCGCTCGGCCCATCGCTGGGCAAGAATCACCATCGTGTCCGAACCCTTGACCGTGATAACCTCCTGGCCGAGAACCAGCGATCCGAAGCCGAAGAGGAGGAGACTGAAAACACCAAGTTTGTATATCATCAATCTGACCTTTGTTGTATGGGAGTATTCTTCTAGAACTTGTACTGTACCCTGAACGTGAAGACGTTGTCCTTCACATCCCCGACAAACGGTGCGAGAGGCGATGTGCCCGCAATCGTTGACGATGTCAACTTCTCATTCTTCGGGATCTCATAATAAAAAACGAATTTCACGTTCCCGTCCCAGTGGTGAATGAACCCGAAACCCAGCGTACTGTACTTGATATCCGCGACAGAGAGGTTGTTGCCACTAACGAAATCAGTTGCCGTAACAAAAGTGTTCGGATCGTAGACGTCATACTTCACGATCACCTGATTGTCGTTCCCGATGTTCTGCACGAGGTTGACGTACCACCCTGCAAAGTCCCGTTGGTAAACAGGTCCGGTTGCTTGTGCTGCAGGACTGATGGTTGTCTGGCTTGTCCCGTTCGGTCCAGCGGGAGTTGGCGCAGTGGACGTTCCGGGTTGACGGCCGGTGATGTACTCCCCCCGAACCACCAGACCGCCGAGAACCGGGACATCATAATAGAGTTGCACATCCAATCCAACATAACGACGGGGAGCACCATCACCAAGGTTCGTCGCCGAAGAATCAAGGACGAATCCCTTCGTTCCCGGCGCAGACTCGCCATTGGTCCAAAGGAACTTTGTTGCATTCCGGACATTGCCAAGGTATCCGGACAGGCCCAAATCCACTGCAGCGTTCAGTTCATCCAAAGGGAATTGCGTCACCACTTGCCCGATGACGTCTTTGAAGTTATCGAACTCGTTGGACGCGGGACCCGATCCATTGAATATGCCAAGTTCAGCCCGCAGAAAACTGAATGGGCCGATCTGAGGCGAATAGAATAGCTTCACACCGAGGTCGCGCTCTCCGGGGAACAATGTCTGGTACATGCGAGATTGCTCCGGGGTTTCCCGACTTCCCGATGAGAACGACATCTCATACCCGAAGGGACGGTAAAACACACCCATCTGGAACCCGAACGACTGCGTCCAGGGTTCGATGACAGACAGGTACGCGTCCTTCATGGTCACGCCAGTCTGAATAGCATCCAACTCCACCACAAATTGAGTCAGAACGTTGTCGTAAGCGATCTTGAGCCGTGCGCGGCGGACCTGGAACATCTTGTTGGTATTGGCAGGAAAATTCCCGCCGGAGAATTGTGCAGTTCCGCCATTGAGATCTGTCAGTCGGAATTGTGTCTGCATGTAGCCCGATATCTTGATCTTGCGGAGGGCGTCCACGTAGCCTCTGTATTCCATTGCTGACTCTCTCTCACCTTCCACAACGCTCTTCAGCTCCTCCAACTCTTCCTTCGACGCGGGCTCAACACCTTGAGCGAATGTACTGAGGTGTAGACAACACACTACACTGGCAAAAAACGGAGATAATTTGTTCACAAGCCTGACCCTTGCGAATAATTGGGAGTATTGGATTTGAGCAATTCACATAATAGTAGACGGTACAGCGAAGC
>DASRUE010000269.1:0-9670 GCA_035687895.1 Bacteroidota bacterium
GGGAATACTCACGTTCGAACGGATACTGAAGCTCAAAGAGGAAATCGAAGGCAAACGCATCGTTACACTGGGGAAAAAGCTCCCGAAAGCAAAACGGCTCATGGACATACTGTACAAGAAACCTATATTGTCTGTCGCACACGTAGAGGAGCTGTTGGATATCGCCAAGCCTACAGCCAACAGCTTTGTTGATGATTTTGTACACCTGCGGATTCTGAAGGAGATTACAGGCGCCAGGAGAAACAGGATGTTTGGATTCCGGGAGTATATCAAACTGTTCAGTGACAAATAATCGTATTCGAACTCACCGAGGTGCGCTACGTTGGACTCCGCCCGCTGGAACACGATTCAACGCCTCTTTGATGCAACGCTCGAACAACCTCCCACCGCACGCGAAGCCTGGCTTCACGAGGCCTGCGCAGGTGATGAAGACCTCTACCGCGAAGTCCAGTCCCTCCTAAACGCCGACTCAGACGCTCACAGTATTCTCGAAGGCTCTGCCGTCGATGCCGTGGGCTTACCCGGGGAACTCTCGCTTGAAGGAAAACTCGTCGGTGTCTACCGCATCATCAAACAGATCGGCGTGGGCGGGATGGGTGCAGTGTTTCTTGCGGAGCGCGCCGACGGGCAGTTCGAGCAGAAGGTTGCGCTCAAGCTCATCAAGCGCGGGATGGACTCCGAGGAAATCCTCAAGCGTTTCCAGGGTGAACGGCAGATCCTCGCCCAGCTCCAGCATCCGAACGTCGCTCGGCTGCTCGATGGAGGTATGACTGAGGAGGGTCTCCCCTACTTCACCATGGAGTATGTGGAAGGTGAAACGATCGACTCCTACTGCGACAAACGCAGCCTTACCATCGACGAGCGGCTGCACCTTTTCCAAACGGCCTGCTCGGCAGTCCAGTATGCCCATCGAAACCTCGTCGTGCACCGCGACCTGAAGCCGAGCAACATCATAGTGACAGAAGATGGGACAGTCAAACTCCTCGACTTCGGGAT
The DNA here is from genome assembly GCA_035687895.1 of Bacteroidota bacterium. Lineage (GTDB taxonomy): Bacteria > Bacteroidota > Ignavibacteria > UBA10030 > UBA6906 > JAERML01. Next base: position 997 of record DASRUE010000269.1, read on the forward strand.
CTCCAAGGTGTTGAGCTCCGCAGAGGAAGTGGCTGAGGCAACGCGACTCACCCGCATTGGCATGAAGATCATGACCCCGGAGTATGCATCACCCGAACAGGTGAGTGGTGAACATGTCACCACAGCCTCAGACGTCTACTCTCTCGGTATCATTCTGTACGAACTCCTCACCGGCCACCGTCCCTACAAATTCCCTACACGCTCTCCCGTCGATGTGGAACAGGTCATCAGGAACACCGAGCCGAAGAAGCCGAGCACGGCGGTGCAGCAGACGGAGACCACCGAGGACGGAACGACCACCACAACCCCCGAGCTTATCAGCAGAACCCGCAGCACGTTGCCGGAGAAACTCCGCAAGCGACTCGCCGGCGACCTTGACAACATCTGCATGAAGGCACTCAGGAAGGAGCCGGAGCAACGGTACGGTTCGGTCGACCAGTTCCTGCAGGACATCACGGCGCATCTAAACGGTCAGCCGGTATCTGCGCGACCTGCAACGGTGGGGTATCGGCTAGAGAAGTTCGTCACGCGGCATAAGTTCGGCGTTGCAACTGGTGCGAGCGTCCTGATACTCATTGGAGGCCTCGTCACTTTCTACACACTCCGCCTTGCGGAGGAGCGCGACCTCGCACAGCTCGAAGCACGGAAGGCGGCGCAAGTGTCGGAGTTCCTTGCAGGACTGTTTAGAGTTTCTGATCCGGGCGAATCCAAAGGTGAGACCATCACGGCACGCGAGCTTCTGGAGCGTGGTGCAAAGCAGATCGAAAACGAATTGAAGGACCAGCCCGGTGTCCAGGCCACCATGATGGCGGTAGTGGGGAACGTCTACAGGAGTCTTGGACTGTACCAGGACGCAAGACCGTTCCTGCAAAAGGCGTTGGAATTGCGACAACGGGTCTATGGGGATGCCCACGCAGAGGTTGCTTCAAGTCTGAACGATTTGGGAAAGCTGCTTCAGGATATGGGTGACTACAGCCGCGCCGATTCCATTCTCCGGTCGGCTCTTGCACTTCGCGAACAACTGGCAGACGGCCCCTCGCTTGAAGTCGCGGAGAGTGCCAATGACCTCGCGGTCCTGTATAGCGCGATGGGGAAGCACGACCAGGCAGACTCGTTGTTGAAGTCCTCGCTCATAGTTCGGGAAATGCTACTCGGGCCGGAAGATGACCACGTTGCCGAGACTCTGAACAACCTCGCCGTCAACCTACAGAGCAAGGGAGAGTATGACCGTGCCGACTCATTGATGAGAAGAGTGCTGAGTCAGCGCCGAAGGGCATTCGGAGAAAAACACCCATCGGTTTCAACCGCTCTCAGCAGCCTTGGGTTCATCCTCCAAGACAAGGGTGAGCTGAATGAAGCCGGCCATTTCTTCCGCCAAGCACTGGCGCTGGACCGTGCACTTTATGGAGACCTGCATCCCGAGGTCTCCACGGATATGTACCATGTTGCCACCGTCCTGCAGATGAACGGGAAGTTGGATTCTGCAGAAATGATGTTCCGTGAGGTGCTGGCATTGGACAGGAAGATGTTGGGAAACGAACATCCATACATTGCGCCGGACATCAACAACATCGCATCCGTCCTCAGCGAAAAGGGGGACCTGAAGGGGGCAGAAGAGCTCCACCGTGAGGCGCTTGCACTCAACCGGAAAGTGCTCGGCGAAGAACATCCGGAGGTGGCAACAAGCATGAGCAACCTCGGCGTAGTCCTGAACAAACAAGGGAGGTATGATGCAGCAGAGCCGTGGCTGAGGCAGGCACTTGAGTTGCGCCGCAAGATCTACGGAGAGAAGCACCCCCACGTTGTCACGAGCATGAGCATCCTAGCGTCACTGGCAAGCAACAGGAAACATTATACAGAAGCTGCACACCTGTTCCGCACAGTCCTTTCTTTGCGTAGAGAGTTGCTGGGCGACCGTCATCCTAACACGGCAAACACCCTGATTAGTCTCGGCAACACGCTCACATTCCTGGACTCCCTCGAGACAGCAGAGGCACTCCTGCGCGAAGGGCTTGGCATCTATGAAGAGAAGCACTCGATCGAGACGGCGAATGCGCGGTCGCTCCTTGGCGGCTGCCTCCTGAAGATGAAGAGGTTCAACGAAGCGGAGCCGCTACTTCTCGGCGGGTACGATAAGCTCAGGCAGCAGCGCGGAGAATCGGATCGCCTCACAGACGCAGCACGAAAGCGGCTGGTGGAGTTCTATCGTATTACCGGGAGACCACAAGAAGCGGAGAGGTATGCCTCAGTGGGGAGGGGGTGAAACTCATCAGAATTTTTTTCTTTTCGCGCGAGCTTGGGACCCACCTCACTTCATCAACACCATCTTGTTCACCGTCGAACGTCCACCAGTGGTGAGTCGATAGAGATACACGCCGCTCGCGAGGCTGAGAGCATCTCCGCCAGAGGCGGATCCGCCTTCGGCGGAAAATGTCGTCATATAACTTCCCGCTTCCAATTCTTCATTCACCAGCACTCCGACTTCTCTTCCCAACACATCATATACTTTCAGCGTCACGTATCCGACATCAGAAATTTGAAATTCGATTGTGGTTCTTGGATTGAAAGGATTCGGGTAATTCTGGGACAAACGGAATCCGTACGGGAGAGGAGCCTGTCCGACATCGGTAGGTCCTTGCGAGTACTTTATGGTGATGATGTTGAGCGCTTGCCCGGCGATGTTGCCCCTCCCCGTGACGTACACATTGCTCGCCGAGTCGACTGCAACTGCCACTGCAAGGTCAAAGGAAGTGCCTGGTGCTGCAAACCGCTGCACCCATTGCTGGATTCCATTGGCATTATACTTGACGGTCGCATAGTCGTATCCCGTCGTCAACGCGTAACTGTACCCCGTGACGTAGACGCCGCCGAGATTATCGACTGCGAGAGAAAGCGCGACGTCGTTGGTGTCCTTCGGGCCATCGTACCGTGCGGTCCAGAGTGTGTCTCCCTGGTCGTTGTACTTGATAGTCAGATAGTCATAGTCAGCACCAAATCCGGTGCTCCGGCTTTGTCCGGTTACATACACGTTGCCCGACGCATCCAGTTTGAGGGCATATGCGTCATCCCCCGCTCCGAGACCCACATACCTCCTCGTCCACACAGTGTCACCGGAAGGATTGTACTTGATGGTGAGATAGTCCTCGTTGGATGAACCACTACGACTGGATCCCGTGACGTACACATTCCCCCCTATATCCACGGCAATGGCATAGGGGTCGTCTGTGTTATTGCCTGTGCCGTTGTATCGGCGAGCCCACGAGGAATCGCCTGTTGCGCTGTACTTGATCGTGACGAAATCGTAGCCGCTTCCGGAGCCTACGCTCCTTCCCGTGACGAAACAATTCCCGGAGGAGTCAACCGCGAGAGCTTTTGCATAATCATGTGCATTCCCATCCCCACCGAAGCTGTACCGCCGTGCCCACTGCTGGTTCCCACCAGAGTCGTACTTGATTGTGATGTAATCATCGGCTTCAAAAACAGTGTTTGGATCTCCATCACTGTAACCAGTCACGTAGGAATTTCCGAGGCTGTCGAGGGCAATTGCCAATCCGCCGTCGTTACCGTTTGCGAGGCCATTGTATCGTCGCACCCATTGCTGTACTCCGGCCGCGTTGTACTTGACCGTCGCGGCATCGTAGTTAGTCCCACTCAGAATGCTCTCCCCGGTAACATAGACATTTCCATTTTCATCGACACAGATTGCCCGCGCAACATCTCTGGAGTTTCCAGGGCCGTTGTACAGACGGACCCAGACTGTATCGCCGGCCGCATTGTATTTGATCGTGACGAAATCCAAATTGGACCCTTGAACGGCCTCACCTGCCACATAGACATTGCCTGCTTCATCAATCGCCATCGCATATGCATAGTCCGAGAGATTGGCGGCGCCATTGTACATGGCCACCCATTCCAGCGAGACCTGGGCGACAACTTGGGTAGTACAGAAGACCGACGCGAGGAGAGCGGGCAATATGGCGATACGTGTGCTTGTAGGCATGGTACGCACCATTGATAAATGAAGAGAGAGCAGGTATTTCATCCTGTCCATTGGTGAAGATGGTAAACAATCTTGAGACGAATGTCAAAAGTTTGTGAGACTTGTTCAGCATGTCGCATCATTTGTGGAGAAGTCGACATTGACAGGTAAGTCGTCCGGCATTCTGTGTTGAGAAAACCGACAGCCCACCCAGTGGTTCGAGGAAGCCAGGCAGAAAGCAAACGTGATTTCTCTTGATTTTGAATTTGCCTTCGACTACTATTGTACCACGTTTGTTGAATCTGTTCCTTGTACTCGAACCCATGGTTGAGTAATCCTTGATGATTGTCGCCAAAGCTGTAAAGCTGAAGCACGTAATAGCTGCACTCGTCCTTGGGTCCTTCCTTCTCCATTCGTTATGCGACAAACTGGAGCCGTTGCCTCCATCTGTTGTCCAATGTTCTGAACTCCTTCTCCAATCTGATGTTGACGCGATACCTGCCCATGCTGTTGAGCAGGCACAGCGTCTCAATCGAAGCGTTCACGCAGCAGTTAGCGATCGCGAAGGGAGCATCCTCGGTGTCTTCGCGATGACCGGTTCGGTGGGTTCGCCCCCGTTGCCTTCACCAAGGCTCGCACGGCAGCTTACCTGAGCAGCAATCAGAATGCGTTCACAACGCTCACGGCGTGCTTCAATACCCGTCAGGTTCAAGAATCTTGGCAAGGCCTGTTTGTTTAAAAAAGGTCAAACGATCTGTGATAGCCTGGACCTATGAAAACCTCCGCAACCATGACGTTTGGAGCTTGTTCAGATCTGGGGCGTGTTCGGTCCGACAACCAGGACTCGTATGGAAAATTCCCTGAAGATAACAACGACATCACAGCACCCAGGGGACAGCTCTTTGTGGTGGCCGACGGCATGGGTGGGCAAAAGGGGGGTCGCGAAGCAAGCACGATTGCCGTGGAAACGATCAATCAACAATACTTCTCCGATCCAGATACTGATATCGCAAAGAGTCTGGAGCGCGCACTTCAAAAGGCCAACGAGGCGATTTATGAGTACAGCACCGCACATGCCGGCTTCCAGAATATGGGAACAACGTGCAGCGCTCTGGTACTGAAGGATAACCGAGCGCATATTGCGCATGTCGGCGATAGCCGGATTTACAGGATAACAAAGGGAACGATCACTCAGCTTACCGACGATCACTCGAATGTTGCCGAGATGCAGCGACGCGGCATGCTGACAAGGGAAGAAGCGAAGAACCACCCCGAACGATCTCATCTGTACCGTGCAATCGGCGTGAGGCCTGATGTCCAAATTGACAAGATCGAGAAGATACAGCTGTCCACGACCGATACATTTCTTCTTTGTTCCGATGGTCTGGTGAACCACGTCGAAGATGATGAGATCATGCAGGTCGCAAAGAAGGTTCCTCCTCAAGAGGCATGCAAGGAACTTGTGGCAATGGCAAACGATCGCGGTGGATACGACAACATTACGGTTCTTATTGTTCAAGTGAACTGAACAGATTTATTTCTTGGTCGGCTATTCGGATAGAGCTCTTAAGCATTCGGCTCTCTTGATTTCGATACAATACAGGAGTCTCGTGAGTGATCTGACGGTGTGATGGTTTCTGCATTTGATCACATTTGGGAGGCATCTGCCTCCCTTTCTTGTTGTTTGCCAATTCTATATATTCTTCCAGGTCAATCTATTCTGCTGCAAGAGACTTTCCCCAACGAATTTCGAACATCCGGAACGATAGCCTTCCTGGATAGACGTACAAGTATCTTCAAACGTCAGGTTCTTTTCGTCTAGTTCACATGATCGTTACACGCTACATAGCTCACTTCCATAGCGCACGCCTGCTCAGCCTCGTGTTGTGTGTTCAGACTCTCTGTGCACAGGAGAGGAAGATCGCATTTGAACACATCTCACGCGAGCAAGGACTTTCACAAAGTGAAGTCATGTGTATCATTCGAGACCGCACAGGATTCCTCTGGATTGGAACACAAGGAGGCCTGAACAGATACGATGGGTACACATTCACCGTATACAAGAACAATGTGGAAGACTCAAACTCCCTTCATAACAATTACGTCCAGGCATTGTACGAAGACCGCAAGGGGATGCTATGGATCGGCACACGCGGGGCTCTTCATCGGTTTGACCGCGCTCGCGGGAAGTTCACACGATATGTCCACGACCCTGCTAATGAACGCACCATCAGCAACAATATCATTTCCTCCATCTGCGAGGACAGCGCAGGGACCCTCTGGGTTGGAACCGACCACGGACTGAACCGATTCGACTTGGAGAAGCAGGAATTCATCCGATACTTCCACGACTCCGCCAATCCTGCCAGCTTGGGCAGCGATGGTGTAAGGACATTGTACGCCGATCATACGGGCACTTTTTGGATTGGAACAAGCAATGGTCTTGATTATTTCGATTTGCAGAGAGCACGGTTCATTCACTTCAGGAATGATCCGGGGAATTCCCGAAGTCTGAGTAACAACGCTGTCACAGAAATCTATGAGGATCGCGAGGGCACGCTGTGGATTGGGACAGCTGATGGCCTCAATAGACTTGAACGGACATCGCGGCAGTTCACGCGATACCGTCACGATTCCAACGATCTGAACACGATGAGCGACAATTTCATCGAAGCGATCTCTGAAGATCAGATCGGCACGTTGTGGATTGGCACAAGAAACGGCCTCAACACATTTGATCGACAGAGCAGCAGGTTCACGAGGTATGTTAATGACCCCAAGAACCTTGCCAGCCTTAGCGGAAACCGTGTGAACGCCATTCAAAGCGAACCATCAGGGACGGTATGGATCGGTACACACGGAGGCGGCTTAAGCAAAGTTGATCGTAACAAGGAGCAATTCGCTCACATTGTTCGTGACCCAAACAAGACCGCGAGCTTGTCGAACAACTTCGTCTGGTCGATTTTCGAGGATGGCAAAGGCTTTCTCTGGATAGGGACCGACGATGGCTTGAACAAACTCGACCGCAGGACTGGCACCGCGGCACATTATGTGAACAACCCCAGAGACCCGCACAGCCTGAGCAATAACGTTGTCTACTCCATTCTCGAGACCAGGACGGGTGATTTCTGGATCGGAACCGATCGCGGTTTGAATCTACTCGACCGTACATCAAACAGCTTCACCCGGTTCATTGGTAACGCAAAAGATACAACCGCACTCGCGAGCGGCACCATCTTCTCCCTGTTTGAAGACCATCTTGGCACGTTCTGGGTTGGAACGTCCGGTGGCGGCCTCCATCAGTACGACCGAACCAGCAAACGATTCAGGCGCTGGGGCCCACCCTCGGCTATTGTATCGAGGATTTTCGAGGATCACGAAGGAACACTGTGGGTTTGCACGTGGATCACCGGACTTTTTCGCTTCAACCGCACCACGGGACAGTTCACCCGGTACCTTCATGATCCGAACAATTCTACAAGTATCAGTCACAACACCGTGTATGCGATTCAGGAAACGTTCGATGAAGGCAAACCGGTTCTCTGGCTTGGCACTCGAAGCGGGTTCAACAAGTTTGATCCGGCGACGGGCAAATTCAAACGCTACCATGAGAAAGATGGACTTCCTGGTGATCTCGTCTATGGTGTTCTTTTGGACGCCGCCGGAGATCTCTGGCTGAGCACACAAAACGGGTTGGCTCGCTTCAATCCACGCTCGGGAACATTCAAAACATTCGATGAGTCGGACGGCCTGCAGAGCAACGAATTCTCATTCGGAGCCTTTCATAAGGGCAGCAGTGGCGAGTTGTTCTTCGGAGGTATCAACGGGTTGAATGCGTTCAGGCCTGAGCGCATAACAGAGAACTCGCACATGCCACCCGTTGTAGTGATTGCATTCAAGGTGTTCGACAGACAGATACCGGACGTTCATTCGTTGTCGGATGGTGATTCAGTGCGGCTCACGTACAGGGAAAATTTCTTCTCGTTCGAGTTTGCCGCACTTCATTTCGCCAATCCACAGAAGAACCAGTATGCGTACAAGCTGGAGGGATTCGATAACGATTGGATTTACAGCGGCTCTCGTCGGTACGCAAATTACACGAATGTTGATCCCGGCGAGTATGTGTTCCGTGTGAAAGCGGCTAATCCGAGCGGCGTGTGGAATGAGAAAGGTACGTCCGTTAGACTGTCTATCAGTCCACCGCTCTGGAGAACATGGTGGGCGTATTCATTGTATGTGTTCTTGATTCTGTCTGTGTTCTACACGATCCGGCGCTACGAAATGAACCGCATCCGGTTGAAGAACCAGCTTGAGTTGGAAACAATCGAGGCAGTCAAACTGAAAGAGCTTGATCGGATGAAGTCACGGTTCTTTGCCAACATCTCACATGAATTCCGCACACCGCTTACTCTTATCCTCGGTCAGATGGATAGCGTCATGTCCTCCCGGATCGAAACAAAGGAAAAAGGAAAACTCCAGGTAGCTCTCAGGAATGCGAGAAGGCTGCTGCGCCTGATCAATCAGTTGTTGGATCTCTCGAAAATTGAAGCGGGAAGTATGGAGCTAAGAGCGGAGCGACATGATCTGGTCTCATTCCTCAAAAACGTCGTCTATTCATTCGAATCGCTTGCAGAACAAAAAAAGATCTCGCTGAAATTTGAATCCGATGAAGGGAGCATTGCCGTTCTCTTTGAG
>DASRUE010000270.1:0-3839 GCA_035687895.1 Bacteroidota bacterium
CGTTCGCTGCTTGCGAGGAAGATGCGATCAAGGTGGGCCGGATCGACAGCATTCTCCCCGGCGTCGTCCTGGTCGGTTGGCCGAATGCCGTCGTAAAGTTTGCTCGCGTAAAATTTGGAGGAGTCGTGCCCGATCCGTCCGGATGTGCCGAATGCACTCGTCGATGTCGACTTACGGCGGTATTTTCTTTTCTTTGTGGTCACACTAAGGTGGGGATCACGACCGGGCATTCATCCACGCGTCAGGGTTTCCACTTTGTTTCAGCCACTCCTGCCACGTGGTTTGCGTAGCGTGCAAGAACGAAGAGAAGATCAGAAAGGCGGTTAAGATACACCGTGATCCCCTCACCGATATCTTCGTTCCGGGAAAGCCGAACCACAACCCGCTCTGCCCTGCGGCAGACGGTTCTGGCAAAGTGCAGCCGTGCGGCAACGGGTGACCCACCCGGCAGGACAAACGCTCGGAGCGGTTTGAGATGCGTTTCGAGACTGTCGATGTATTTTTCAAGCGCATGCGCATCCCGCGGTTCAATCCGTTTGATCTGTTTCTTGTGATTGGAGCGGGGTGTGGCAAGGTCCGCGCCAAGGTCAAACAGTTCACTTTGCACGTGACCAAGAACCTTGTCGACCAGCGACCCTGTATTGTCGGCCCGGGCAACGCCGAGAAGAGAGTTCAGTTCATCCACGGTTCCGTATGCCTCGATGCGAAGCGCATCTTTGGGAACGCGCTGCCCTCCAAAAAGTGAGGTATCCCCCTTGTCGCCGGTCTTCGTGTAAATCTTCATGGATAATGCAAAAATGGTGGTTGAATGTAGGCAAAACGAGGTTCACAAGCAAAAAGGGGCGATTTCCTTTCACGCCTTATGACGTATCACTGACACTTTCCTGACAAACGTTGTCCATCAGACAACTACCTTGACTCAGAACATGGAGTCAGACTACGGTGAAAACAGGATCGCGACATATGAATGGAAAAGTGGTTCTTGTCCCGGGTGGAACTGGGGGAATCGGGATCGCGCTGTGTACGATGCTGGCGTCGCAAGGGGCAATCGTAGTCGCAACAGGTAGACAACGGAGTAGGGTGCAGTTGCTGGCGTCAGATCTCAGGATGGTGAACCCGCTGTGCACTGCGATCGAAGCATCCCTCGATTCCTTCAAGGAGTGGGAGGACTTGGTGCGTGGTGTTTTCGCTCGCTTTCAGCGAATTGATGTTCTCGTTAACTGCATCGGCCTGGTGGCGCCTGGGGCTCTTGAAGAACTCGACACCACCGAGATCGACGCCATCATACGCACAAATCTCATCAGCCCGATTTACGCAGTGAAGTCGGTTCTTCCGTACATGCGAAGCCAGGGACGAGGCCATATTGTCAACATCGGTTCGCTCGGGGGGATCATCCCAATGCCCTTCGGTGCCGTCTACGGCGCGAGCAAGTCGGCACTGCGAAGTATATGCTTTGCTGTTCGCGAAGAATGCAGACTGAGCGGCGTGGAAGTAAGTATCGTCTCTCCCGGTTCGGTCCGCACCTCCATGCTCACACGAGAATCGCGCGACTCTCGTTCCACGATTCCTTTCGTCAACACCCCTCTTCACACTGATTACGTCGCGAGGAAGATTTGCCAGCTTCTTCAGAAGCCCAAGGCAGAGCTTGTCCTGCCCCCTATGATCGGCTTGCCGGCAAAGTCTGTGTCTCATTTGCCCGGCCTTTTCTCAACGCTCTATCCGTTGCTCAATTTCTTAGGGGCTGTGGGGCAGCGCAAGTACCGGGTCAGGGAGACCATGGCTGAAGCCACTTAGGCAAGGAGTTCTGAACATGCAAATAGAAATGGGTCTTCATCAAAAAGCCGGGACAACACTCCCCTCCTTTGTCAGGTCGTATATCGTCACAATGCGTCCGTACCTCTTGTTTGTCTCTGGGATTACGGGCATCGCAGGACTGGCCTTCGCTTCAGAGATCCCTCTCACGCGCACTCTTCTCATTGGTACTGCCGCGTTTCTGTCCTATGGATTCGGACAAGCACTCACAGATTGTTTTCAGGTCGACACGGATTCTCTTTCTGCCCCTTACCGTCCATTGATTCAGGGTGACGTGACACGCACTGGGGTTCTCTGGGTAAGTGTCGGCGGGCTGACCTTTTGTGTCCTTGTGTTTGCACTCTGCAACGCATGGAATCTCCTCATCGGCTTCGCAGCCGCGGCGGGCCTTCTGACATATACCTATTTCAAGAGGAAATGGTGGGCCGGGCCCTTCTACAATGCCTGGATCGTAACAGCTCTGTTCTTCATGGCATTCTTCGCAGGCGGTGGGTCCTCAACAGATTTCCCACTCCTCTTTCCGGCACTTGTGATCTTCTTTGGCTACGCAAACTTTGTTCTCGCCGGCTATTTCAAGGACATCGCTGCCGACCGTGCAACAGGCTACAACACTTTGCCTGTGGCATACGGAAGAAGAACTGCGGCCTTTGTCAGTCATCTCTTCGCAGCGACAGCAGTAGTCTGCGCGGGCTATGTGTTTCTCTCCACTGGCGAAGGAAGGCTGCCATGGCACCTTGTTGCTATCTCCACATTTGCTGGTCCGGGAATCGCAGTGATATTATTGGGACAAGTACGTCTGCACAAAGTGCGAACCGATGTTCATGCCCACAGGGCCATCGTCCCGGTCGTCAACGGATACATCTTGCTTCTTTCCGGACTCGCAGTCCGGTGCCGCCCTGACTGGTTCATTCCGCTCATGCTCTTTTATCTGGCGTTCGCCGTGACGCTTGCAGAGCGGCCATCCCGCGAACAGATCTAGGTGGAGCCATGCTTCTCTTTCTCAATCCAAATGCAGCCGGCGGCAGAGCACTCGTGAAGTGGCGGAGAGCGGAGACTGAATTTCATACACAAGGGTTCAAGGCGACACTTTTGCTGATGGACGGCCAGGAAACAACGCAGCGCGCGATCATCGATGCACTGCAGAACGGGGAGCGCGAATTTGCAGCAGCGGGAGGGGACGGGACAGTAAACAGCCTCCTGAACATTCTTCTTTCCGTCGTCACACCCGAACAACGTGAGACAGTTCGGTTTGGCGCCCTCGGTCTCGGCTCAAGCAACGATTTTCACAAGCCCTTTGTCCGCAAGGATATGGTTGAGGGGATCCCCTGCAAGCTTGGGTTCCGGCACGCAGTTGCCCGCGATGTGGGATGCCTGGTTGCTGCAACCGATGCGGGTTTCATTACACGGTACTTCCTGGTGAATGCCAGTGTTGGTATCACAGCCGAGGCAAACCGATTTTTCAATTCACCCGATCCCATTCTGCAATTCCTGAAGCGGGTTTCTACTTCAGCGGCAATTGCATATTCTGCGTTCACTACAATTGCAAGATTCACGGGCTTTCGGGCGACACTTTGCAGCGCGGAACACGGATCGGTCACGACGACGCTATCGAATCTCGGCATCATCAAAAGTCCGCATTGTTCCGGACACTTCGTTTATCCCTCCCCGGCAAAATACAACGACGGGACACTGCAGGTCTATGTCTCGCGCGACATGAACAGATGGGAGATACTCCAATTTGCCCGCTCGCTCATACGGAGTGGACGGATACCAAAGACCGATCGTTGGTCCACAACATCACTGATCGTGACCGCCGAACTTCCTTTCACTGTTGAGTTCGATGGTGAGGTGATCACTACGTCATTCGCACAGTTTGGCATCCTCCCACGCTTCTTGAAGGTGTGTCCATGATAGATGCAATTATTGAGAATCGCCTGATTAATCAACTGACAAGCAAGAGCCGCCGATCCCCGATGCAATTCCATCGGGTCCATGAAGCGGACGCGGAAATCGTTTCATTGGCGCAC
>DASRUE010000271.1:0-7940 GCA_035687895.1 Bacteroidota bacterium
CTGGGGATGTACACGCCATAGTTGGGGATGTCCGGATTACTGCCGATCTGGATGGCGTCATCTCCAGTATCTAACACCCTGATCCCATCACTTCCGGTCGTATTTTCAATCACGAGGCTGTAGTTGAGCGAAGGACCAACACGAAGTCCTCCTGTCGGTGGCACGGTGAGACGAACTCCGGCAAGGTAGAGCTTCCAACCCGGACCAGAACTACCTGAGGAATCCGGCTGAAGGTATGTCCAGGCGCGGAATGCACCATTTGTTGCGTAGCCATAGAAGGGCCAACTTGCCGGGTCTGTTCCTTCTATGTACATGCCTGCGTACTGATTTGCAGCTGATACCCGGCGCACACCGAAGACCTCGTTCCCGCTGATGGGGAAATCCCTCCCAATAAACACCCTGCCTCCACTGTAGTGAATATCATTCCCATTGTTTTGCCATTGCGATCCGCCACTGTCGGGATTGAGGCTATATGCAACCGACGCCAGCTTGATCCGCGGGGACAACTCCGGGTCTCCTCCCACTTGGAGGCTGAGCCAATATGTTGTACTCCATGTTATCGAGATAGGGAATGGGGTCGTGTCTCCAAGATATGTTGTGAAGACTCCGTCGGAAACCGTCACACTCTTGGCTTCCGTCCAGAGAGCGCTTCCTCCACTGACTACAGTGTACAGCCGGAATGTCATGCTGTATGAACCGTCCGGACGTGGATTTCCCGACGTGTCTGTCAGCACTCCCTGATATGAAAGCTGCTCCGGAATTTGCGCGTACGTTTGTATGACGCTCGCAGCAAGCAGCAGAACTGCCAGTGTACCCAGGATTCGCATACGATCCTCCTTTTGAATGTGAAAGAACGGTTGAATGTGTGATGAGTAAAATGGATTGGTGGTGTGCCGGTGCTGCCAGGCGGAGAACTTGGCGAAGTGAGCAAAGGGCGAAACTGCAGAACCGACCGAAACAAAATAGGGATGTGTTTGTCCATTGTCAAGAGGGAAAGGCAGTCTCAAAGCCCTCCACCTACCATAATCATGATAGCGTCGAGGGTCAGTGTATATGATTGATTCGCTCGATGGAGTTTTGTAGCTTTCCATGGATCGATGGAATGACCGGAAAAACATGATGAAAGCGAAGGAGCTCAAGTTCAAAGCCACGAGCACGTCGGGCGAGGTAAGTGCGTTGCTACTGGCCCCCGATGATGCAGGCTGGCTTCTTGTGTTTGCCCATGGTGCCGGTGCGGGAATGCGGCACTCGTTCATGGAAGCAGCTTCTCAACACCTGGCGAAGCATGGAGTAGCCACGTTTCGATATCAGTTCCCGTATATAGAACACGGTGGCAAGCGGCCAGATCCGAAACCTACTCTTCTAACAACCGTCCGCTCGGCAATTAAGGTCGCTGTACGGAGTGCGCCCGGTCTGATGGTGCTGATTTATCATACACATCACAAGGCAGAAAAGGTAATGGGCTTCACAGAGTATTTGCTTATCTTCTCTTTGCAAGCATTCGAGTAAGTAACAAAGATTGGTTATCGATTTATGAAATCAGTTCTTCTCTCTACCACAATTCTTCTCACCATTGTTCTTCCTGCATCTTCAATCATCGCGCAGCGGCAAGATGACTCCTCGCGCGATACGATTGTGCACGTCGGTTCGACTGCTATCACCTCTCGCGATTTGCAGCTGCGCGTCGAGCTCATGCCTTTTCCGGGCGCCGAACGGAATACCGATAGCCTCAAAGCCAAAGCGCTGTATGCAATGATCGCCGAGAAACTTCTTGCATACGAGGCGAAGCAAACCGGACTTCCGCAAAGCAAGCGGACGAAGTTGTTGGTGCGGGAACTGGAGAATGTTTTCATCCGTGACGCGATGTACAGGCGGGAAATCGCTGCCAAAGTTGAGCCATCGGAAAAGCAGATCACCGAAGGGATGAAACGCTTGCCCACCGTGTTGGCGGCGCTTTCGTTTCTTGTCCAAACCCCTGCGGAAGGTGCAGCGCTTGCGAAGAAGCTGCGAACGGCGAAACCCGAGAGTGTGTTGAGTGGATTGCCACCGTCGCTCTACACGCAGGTAGATACAATTCCGATCCGGTTTGGCGGACCAGATGAGGCGTACGAAGATGCCGCGTTTGGTGCCGGGAAGGCGCGTGCATCAACGCCTTTCTACTCACGCGACTTCGGCTGGGCGGTGGTGTATGTGCTGGAGAAGCGTCCGAATACCGACGTCGCCGAGATGAATGATAATGAGCAGCGACACCGCGTAGAACAAATCATCAGACGGCGACTTGAGTCGGCCAAAGCCGACAAGTACTACTTCCAGCTTCTGCAAACGAAGCAAGCGCGAGCGGATGAACGCATGTTTCATCTCCTCGCCGATTCCTTGAGCGCTCTGTTGACGGAAGACTCTGCGTATGCTCGCAAGAGCGGATATCAGCTTACATCTGAGCTCGTAGAGATTCTTATTGACCGACTTGAAAGCTATCTTGATTCGGCTCTAGTGTTGATCGATGGCGGCGATGTGACATTGGGCGAGATAGTCGAGATGCTCCGCTACGAGGATTTTCTGTTTAGGTATTCCTCGGGCAACAAGTTCAAGCTCGAGCTCAACGAGGAAGTGAAGAATCTTGTCGGCAAAGAGTTGCTTGCGCGGCAGGGGAGGAGTGAGAACATTCAATTTTCGGAAGCCGTTCAAAACGATTTGCTGCTCTGGACGGATTACATTTCGGCGGGAGGGATGTATTACCGCGTTCGAGACAGTGTGACGGTGACCGACGAGGAGGTGATTCAACATCTCATAAGAAACAAGGAAGTGTTTGGCCGCCACTACGAGGTAAACGTTCGTGAAGTTCTCTGCGACAGCATGCAAACGGTGCAAAAAGTTCTTGATGGCCTGCAGCAAGGTAAAGCGCTGGCCGACCTTGCCAAGCAATACTCGATGCGTACAGAGTGGGCCAACAAGCGGGGCGAGTCCGGCTACTTTCAAGTTGTGCACCATCCCGAGCTGGGGTTCCGTGCTTTGTGGGCTGAGACAGGGAAGTTGGTTGGTCCGGTGAAACTCCCGGAAGGCTATTCGCTTTTCACAGTTCTGGGCAAGCGTCGCACGAAGGATGCGTTGGTTTCGTTCGACACGCTGCAACAGAATATTCGCTCGCGACTCCTGAACGAGCAACGCAAGCAAGCAGTCAATCGCCTCATAGCAAATCTTGCTCGTGAGCAACGACTCTCGATTGACCATGAAAAACTGAGGAAGGTGAAAGTGAGCATGATTCCAATGTTCACGCGCCGGCAGATAGGGTTCGGCGGAAAGATGAGCGCGTTTCCGATTCTGCTGCAGCAATGGGATTGGATTGATGAGTACCAGGAGCCGGCGCTGCCGTAAGACGAATCTGGTGATGAACCACAGCTATACGTGTCACGCTGAATCTATTCGGTACGTGGAGAGGGCGTAGCTGCTAATCCTCCATCCATGTCGATACAGATTATCTCTCACTCAAAGGACAAATATGAAACTTCTTTTCGTCTCGGTTCTTGCTCTGCTCATAACATCAACGATTGGCTTCGCCCAATACCCGATGTCCGACCAGACAGAGAAACGGATTACGGATTTGATTTCCAGGATGACTCTCCATGAAAAAATCTCACTACTCGGCGGTACCGGATTTGAAACGAAACCGATTGCGCGGCTCGGCATTCCGTCGCTGAATATGACCGACGGACCGGTGGGCGTACGATGGGGCAAGTCCACTGCATTCCCTGTCAGCATTGCAATGGCTGCCACATGGAATCCAGAGCTCATTGGAAAAGTTGGAGGAGCGCTCGCCCGCGAGGCAAAGGCAAAGGAGCGATACATGCTGCTCGGTCCGTGTGTGAATATCAATCGGGTTCCACACGGCGGACGGAATTTTGAGAGCTTTGGCGAGGATCCCTATCTCGCGGCACGCATGGCTGTTGCGTATGTGAATGGTGTTCAGGCAGAGAAGGTTGCCGCGTCAACAAAACACTTCGCTGCCAACAATCAGGAATGGGAGCGAACGACAATCAACGCGCGAGTAGATGAGCGAGCGTTGCATGAGATATACTTCCCCGCGTTCAAAGCTGCCGTGCAGGAAGCCGGCACGTGGACAACCATGTCGGCGTACAATAAGCCTTTGTCGAAACCAAGAAACTCATGGTTCTGCGATAGAGAAGGGAAGAGTGCGTTTTTGTTTTCGCTTCCCAGGAAGAAGCAAGACGCTAGCTATGGATTGATGGAGCTATCGGAAAAGACATGAAGAAGGGGAAGGAGATCAGGTTCAAAGCCACGAGCACGTCGGGCGACGTAAGCGCGTTGCTACTGGCCCCCGATGATGCAGGCTGGCTTCTTGTGTTTGCCCATGGTGCTGGTGCAGGAATGCGGCATTCGTTCATGGAAGCAGCCTCTCAACAAATGGCGAAGCATGGAGTAGCCACGTTTCGCTATCAGTTCCCGTATATGGAACACGGCAGCAAACGACCGGACTCCAAACCGGTCCTCTTCGCAACAGTACGCTCGGCGATTGAGACAGCTTCGCGCGTTGCACCCCGGTTGCTACTGCTCGCCGGAGGCAAATCCATGGGCGGGCGGATGACCTCACAAGCTGCGGCAGAAGAACCATTGCCAGGTATCAAGGGGCTGGTGTTCTTCGGCTTTCCACTCCATCCGGCGGGAGCTCCTTCTACCGGCCGCGCCGACCATCTCCCAAATGTTGACCTTCCCATGCTGTTTCTGCAGGGGACACGCGATGCACTGGCAGACCTCTCGCTACTTACACCAATATGCAGGAAGCTCGGTAAGAGGGCGACGCTCCATGTAGTTGACGGGGCCGATCATTCCTTTCACGTGCGCAAATCATCCGGTCGAACCGATGGCGAAGTGCTGGACGAGCTCGCGGATGAGGTTGTGCGATGGGCACGAAAGATTGGATAGGTTCAATCTCCCCACCATTGCCGGGGTCACTTCAAGAAAGCCATGTCCCTCGAGTAGGTTCATTTCATCAGGATCATCTTCTTCACGCCTGCAAACAGAAACTGCCCGGTCGCCTGCCTCGCCTCGAGTCTGTAGAAGTACACCCCGCTGCTTACTGAAAATCCTCTTGAGGACTTTCCGTTCCAGTCAACGATATGGCCTCCGCTCATTTGCTCTTCATCGACAAGCGAGGCAACCTCCTGGCCGAGGATATTGTAGATTTTCAACGTTACATGACTCTGTGTCGACAGCTTGTATTCAATACGCGTTGAAGGATTGAACGGGTTGGGATAGTTCTGCGAAAGCAAGATATCCCCTGGCAGTTGTTGTTGAGGGTTGTCGTCCACACCTGTAGTTCCGTTGAACCCGCCAATATTGTAAAGAACAAAGAGAGAGTCGAACGACGATGCGATAGCGATATCCGTCTTGCCGTCGAGATCGAAGTCCGACGCCACAATGCCATTCGGGAACCCGCTTGCGAATGGGAAGTAGCAGTTGGGTTTCGGAGTGAAATGACCCGAGCCGTCGTTCAGGAAGACGGTAATACCTTTGTCAAAGAGCGTGCGGTTGGCTGCGACGAAATCCAGGTCACCGTCGTTCTCGTAATCCAGTGCGATGATAGCCCTAGTTTGTGTCGTTGGGATTGTATCCGGAGCAAAATTGAGAACTCCCTGATTGCGCAGCAAAATGCAAGAGTTCTCTGTCGCGCTGGTTGTCAGGAGGTCATTATCTCCATCTCCATCAAAATCTCTCATCACGATGCTTGAGGTGTGTCCGACGTATGAGGCTGTGCCGAAATTGTGCGCAGAATGCGTTGCGACAAAGTTGTATCGGGTGCCACAGGGTGCGCCGATGGGGAAGGTGAAAACAAAATCGACGTCTTTGAAGAGGATAAGTTCGGACGGAATGGGTCCGATCGTAAGTGCCGCAATTTCAGCCGTTTGGCTGCCGGTAAGATTTCCTGCAACGAGAGCGGTCATCGAGGCCTGTAGGGTGTCGAAAGGAGTAGGAAAAGGAGGAACAGGGACCTGAGAGGGTAACCGTTGGGCATCGTGGCAAAGATCTCTGGACCCCCCAGTACCGAGGAGCGCCCCAACAAAGCCGAGAAAGCTCGATGTCGGTAAGAAGCCGTTGTCCTCCGTGAGAAGTGCGATTCCCGGAGTGTCTGCAATGGTGGGCACGAAGGCTCCGACTTCAATGGATCGTACTCTACCGTACGTTCCCACCACCGCGCTACTCGAAAATCCTCCACCACCATCGTTCCAGAAAACCTGCACCGCAGAAGTGTCTCCTCCCACAATCAGATCAAGGTGTCCGTCTCTATCAAAATCGAAGAGTTTTATCACCGTGGGCTGGAAGCTGGTAGACAACTCCCCCGCCTGCACAAACGACCTGCCTGGTCTCTGGTTTCGAAAGAGCAATACCTGTCGATTATCGTACGTGGGCACGGCAATATCATCGTCGTTGTCATTATCGAAGAAATCTCCCGTTGCCAGTGAGAGGGGCGGTCCTGGCAGTCCGGCGCGGAATCCATCCGCGAACATGTCAAATGGTATGAGCACACCTTCGTCGGCACCCTTGAATGGACTCACGGAGTCGCGCTGCTGTCCGTCATAATCAATGGTAATGCCCGGTATGGGAATGCCGTGGAGCGTCGAGTCCGGGTTTTGCGCCTCGCAGTCATCGATATGGAATCCGTCTGAAAAGTTGACTGTCCTGAAAGCAGAGTTTATGTCCAATCCTGTTGCTGACTGGTATGCACTGAGATTTGGAAACATTGTGCCGTTACGACGAACCAGGCCGGAAGCCCCGTGGCCTTCCGGCAGGTATATGATATTATGGTTCGACACAAGGTTCTGAGCTTGGCCGGAGGATCCCTGGTCAAATGCCACAAAACTTGCACTGCTGAATTCGAGAATGATATTGTTGAGCACCGTGCAGTTCGCTCCCGTCACGTTCAAAGCGATATTGGCGCCAAGACCTCCCGACACATTTACCATCGTGTTGTACAGAACCTTCGTGTTCGGCGTTTCGATCCTCATGCAGTAGGTCCTCACGGTAGCGGCGTTTGAGATGATGGCGTTGTTGACAATGGTGATGGAGTCCGTCACGAAAAAGACGTTGCGCACCGAGATGCCAGTAAAATCGTCGAAGGGTCCCCCTAAGGCCACGCGGTTCTTGATGAGATTGCGCTCGATGATCGCCGTCGTTGCGAAGTTCACCTCAATTCCAGATTTGGCTCCTCTTCCGCCTGCAAGATCGATGATGTTCCTCTTGACCGAGGCGTACGTGCACGCCAACTCAATTGCCGTACCCAGAGGGTTTCCTGATCCTGTAGCGCTCCTGTAACCCTGATAGAACTCGTTGTCTTCTACAATTATGGCCCCCCCACGATTGTTGCCATTCTCATTGGTAATTCCCCTCAAAATTCTGTAGAGCCGGTTGTTCGTAAAGGAGGCGCTTGACAGCGTCTGGTTTGACCCGAAGCCAATGTCCGTCCCGAACTGTTCCCCGGCAATGAAATAAGGTGTTCCGATGAACTTACAACCATCGAATTCCAGCCCGTCAATTGAAGGGTTGTTATTATCAAAACCGGCATAGATGAAATGTCCAACGGGGGTATCCATTGAGTCGGCGTCCTTGAACGTCAGGTTTCGCAGCGTGACATAGTCTGCTGAAAGGCGAACAAGAATCCGGATGGAGCTGCTGTTGAAATCCGCCTGGAGAATGACGTTATCAACATTGCCTCCTGATGCAGCATCGGGCTGAAAGGTGATACGATTGATGGAGGACGCGCCGGCAATGGTGCTGTCGAGCACGAAGAGTGTGCTTGCACCACCATCCTTCGTGTAGGTGCCCGGTCGGATGTTGAAGAAGACCGCTCCTGAAACGCCGCGTGACTTGATCGCGCTTGCCGCATCTTGCAGCGTAGCGAAGTCGGGCGCGCTACCGCCAACGGTGTA
>DASRUE010000272.1:0-6484 GCA_035687895.1 Bacteroidota bacterium
CTGACACTCAACAGTCCTGCAACCGTGAACGGAACGCTGCAGTTGAGCTCGGGCCAGATCAACGCATTCTCAAACGATCTCACCATAGGAACCGCCGGCTCCGTCAACGGCACTTCATCTGCAAATTACATCGTGACGAACGGGACTGGTTCCTTGAGGCGAACCGTCGGTGCAACAAATGTTCTCTTTCCCGTCGGTCCGACCGGGGCGAGTTACAACCCTTCGACCATCAACAATGCGGGAACCTCCGATGTGTTCTCCGTCCGTGTACAAACAACCTTCGATAACCCGCCTGCAGATACCAATGGAGTTGTCCGGCGTCAGTGGACAATTGCTGAGGATGTGGCCGGTGGCAGCAATGCAACGCTCGTCCTTCAGTGGAATGCTGCGGATGAAGGGAGTGGGTTCATCCGGACAAACCCGTTCAGCATTGGACGCCACACAGGTACGCAATGGGATCCGACTCCGGCTGTGTTTGCGGACCTCGGTGGGAACGTGTTCACGTCAAGTGCCGGTGGGTTTAACAACTTTTCGGCTTTTGCTGTTGGAAGTGATGTGGCCCTCCCGGTCCAAGGTGAGCAAGAAGTCCCATTGACATTTGCATTGGATCAGAACTACCCCAACCCGTTCAATCCAACCACGATCATCTCATTCGAGATTCCCAAACGCACCAGGACAACGCTCATGGTCTACAACATGCTTGGCCAGCAGGTTGCCACATTGGTTGATGAGGAGCGGGAGGCAGGGGCGTACCGGGTCGAGTGGAACGCCGGATCGGTTGCAAGCGGTGTGTATCTGTACCGCATCACAACCAGCGAATCTGTATTGACAAGGAAGATGCTGGTTGTGAAGTAGATCGAATTGCGAGGTGCATTCCGCATATCCTAATGACGCGCGGCAAGCACTATAATCACGCTACAATTACCTCTGCCATCATTGGGAGATGTTCTATGAAATCCATTGCCTTCATATTCATTCTATTCATCATCACTGCCAACGCAACTGCACAAAACGGCTGGGTCTGGCAAAATCCGCTGCCGACGGGGAGCGGTCTTCAGGGGGTTGCCTTCACCGCTGCCAATACCGTAACGACAGCAGGTCTCGGCGGTACTATCATGCGCACAACGAATGGCGGCACAAACTGGACATTCCCATCAAGCGGGACCGCAGCTTCACTTCATGGTCTTTTTTTTGCCGATGCCAATAACGGGACGGCTGTCGGGGACTCCGGGGTCGTTCTTCATACAACCGACGGCGGAGTGACATGGACTCGGCAAATAAGCGGAACAACACGACAACTGTTCGGCATATCATTCACGAGCGCTAATATTGGAACGGTCGTGGGAACGAATGGGACGATACTTCGGACAACGAATGGTGGGGGATCGTGGAATCCACAGACAAGCGGCGTATTAAACCGGCTTACCGCCGTACATTTTTTGGATGTCAACAACGGCACTGCAGTAGGAGATCTCGGCACAATCATCAACACTACCGATGGGGGCGCAACGTGGAATCCGCAGACTAGCGGAACATTGAATACCCTTCATACGGTTGCCTTTACTGATGCAAACAACGGAATGGCAGGGGGGGACGGTTCCGCAATTTTCCGGACAACAAATGGCGGTGCGCTCTGGACATCCCAGGTACTCGGTGTTCTTGTGGGTTCAATAGACAATATATCGTTCCTTGATGCAAACACCGGGACGTTAGTGGGAGGAGGTGGCGTTATCTTTGGCACAACAAACGGCGGAACGACTTGGACACCGCAAACGAGCCCAACGGGCTATGGATTAAACGCGGTTTCTTTCATGAACATGAACAACGGGATGGGGGTGGGGGAATTAGGAACGCTCATCAAAACGACCAATGGTGGGGCAACATGGACACTGCTTACGACCGGACAAGATCCTAGTAATCTTCTTGGAATCGCATTCACAGATGTGAACAACGGAGTTGTAGTGGGAGGCGGCGGCACGGTCATGCGCACGACCAACGGCGGTACGAACTGGATTACGCAAACAAGCGGTACGTCGGAAATTTTGTATGATGTATTCTTCAGCGATGCGAATAACGGGACGGCGGTGGGAGCCGACGGTACCATCATTCGTACAACGACTGGCGGCGCAAGCTGGTCTCCGCAAATAAGCGGAACACCTAACACCCTGTACGGAGTCTATTTCACTGATGTCAATACAGGAATAGCCGTTGGGGCATTGGGAACGATCATTCACACTACCAACGGCGGCGCACAGTGGGATTCGTTGACAAGCGGAATCACCACACAACTCCGGAGCGTTTTCTTTACCGATTCGAATAACGGGACGACTGTAGGCGCTTCCGGTAGAATCCTTCGCACCACCGACGGCGGTACGACCTGGAATCCGCAGACGAGCGGATTAACCAGCGCTCTGTTCGCCCTCTTTTTTACCGATGGCAACACCGGGATCATCGTGGGTGGGTCGGGCAAAATTCTCCGCACAACGAATAGCGGCGTTAACTGGATTTCGCTAACAACAGGAACGACCAGATCGTTTAACGCCGTCTTTTTCTTTGACGCGAACACCGGAATTGCAGTGGGAGACCTCGGACTTATTCTTCGTACAACTAATGCCGGTGCAACATGGATACCGCAGAACGGCAAAACAACGAATAATTTTAATGGCGTTGTCTTTACTGATATGAATAATGGAACGATCGTTGGAACGGAAATGAACATCCTTCGCACAACAACCGGTGGGTTGACGGGAGTACAAGATAATCCATATTCAGGGAATCCAAGATCCTTCTCGCTGAGTCAGAACTATCCCAATCCGTTCAATCCAACAACGACCATCTCATTCGAAATTTCTCGCCGCACGAGGGCAACGCTCGCAGTTTACAACCTGCTCGGCCAGCATGTTGCCACATTGGTTGATGAGGAGCGGGGGGCAGGGACGTACCGGGTCGAGTGGAATGCCGGATCGGTTGCGAGCGGCGTGTATCTTTACCGTCTCACAACAGGTGCATCCGTGCTGACAAGGAAGATGCTGGTTGTGAGGTAGGAGGGGAATCGAGCCTGCCCAGCATGTTGAATCCCCAGGGGCAGGAGGGGTACGAACGATTTGCATTTGATTAGTGTGGAAGACAAAGACATAATGTAGGCTGCGCACAACAGCGCCTTGCCAAAATCGGGGCGGAAGCGGGTAAATCAACATTAGTGATTTTGATTTACATTTGAGGTAGCTTGAAGGTAAGAGCTTTTAAGGCCCCGCCTTCGGCAAGCAGCCAAACGTTATGTGCCCGCACTTCAATTCATTCTCGCTAAACTACTTTTCAATAATAACGAGGAGATCCATCCATGGACAAGAAGAAGATCATCGCAGTAGTGGGCGCAACCGGCGCACAAGGTGGCGGCGTTGCTCGCGCCATTCTGAATGATGCGAGCAGCGAATTCACCGTGCGCGCAATTACGAGAGATTTCAACTCCGACAAGTCGAAAGAGCTGGCAAAAATGGGTGCCGAAGTCGTTGCCGCAGACGTCGACGACCTGGAAAGTTTGAAGAGGGCGTTCAAGGGTGCCTATGGGGCGTATTGTGTCACTTTCTTCTGGGCACACTTTTCGGCGGAGAAGGAGATAGCTGAGGCAGGGGCAATGGCCCGCGCGGCAAAGGAGGCTGGATTGAAACACGTAATCTGGTCGACATTTGAAGATACCCGCAAGTGGGTGCCCCTCAGCGACAACCGTATGCCGACTCTTCAGGGAAAGTACAAGGTGGCACACTTCGATGGTAAAGCGGAGGCAAACCATCTCTTTACCGACCTCGGTGTTCCGACAACGTTCCTGCTCACATCGTTCTATTGGGAGAACTTCATTTACTTCGGCGCGGGCCCAAAGAAGGGACCTGACGGCAAGCTTGCCCTCACGTTTTGTTTGGGTGACAAGAAAATGCCCGGAATGGCCTCCGAGGATATTGGCAAATGTGCGTACGGCATCTTCAAGAGGGGGAGCGAGTTCATCGGAAAAACAGTTGGCATCGCCGGTGAGCACCTGACCGGAAACCAGATGGCCGCTGCACTCACGAAAGCGTTGGGCAAAGAGGTGCGCTACAACGACGTGCCGCCGGATGTCTATCGCAGCTTCGGTTTTCCGGGTGCCGACGATATGGGCAACATGCTACAGTTCAAGCGGGACTTCGAGCAAGACTACTGTGGCGCGCGCAACCTCAACTTCTCCCGGTCATTAAATCCGTCACTACAAACCCTTGAAACATGGCTTAGTAAGAACAAGAGCCGCATTCCGCTGGAATAGCTGGACACGGGTATAACCGCCCTCCAAACAATGAGTCTCTTTCTTTCAACAAACATCCGGAATGAGATCATGGATCAAAGAGTTCGACTCAAACATCCTCAACGCAAGAAGGCTGTTAGCATGAGTAAGGGGAAATACGATCTCCTGAAGCAGGTGATGGTGAAATACCTGCATGCACAAGGGAAAGCCACGTTCAATGAAATATTGAGTGCAATTGAAAAAGGCTTCAAAAAAGAGAGGACAGAATTCCAGGGATCTCTTCCCTGGTATGTGGAATGGGTGAAATTAGATCTTGAGGCAAGAAAGGTCATCAAACGCGTAGCAAGCACCTCTCCCCAAGAGTATGTGCTTATCAGGTGAGGGGTCTGTACCACACGCAACGACCAGATCTTTTTCTGACGCCGTGCAACGTCCTATGACAGGCGTGTTTACGCCATTCTACCAAGAAAGATCGATTATGAAACGGGCAATCATTGCGCTTCTCGCCATCATTCTCCTTTTGGTCTCGAACGAAGGTCTCGCTCATCCCGGATCCGGGATTGTCGTTGATCGGGAAGGGAACGTCTATTTCGTTGATACCGGGTCTGGCGTATGGAAAATCGACCGGAATGGCAAACTCACGCGTCTTTCAGGGCCCGCGTATCACTGGATGGCGATCGACGTTGATGGTCGATTGACAAACGCGACCCTGCCATACTTCTCGTCCGGTGACGCAACCGTCACTCGGGTTGGTGTCGACCCAACTATCCTCCTCGCCAGTGACTTTCCGATCACCGTCGGGGGTGACGGCAGCCTGTACTACCCGTGGCTTCCCGCTGGCAAACAGTTGCAGGTTTTTCGCCTCGCACCATCCGGAACAACCACGGTTTTTAAGACACTGCCTGCGAACACAGAGAGCGGACCTCTACGCTGGATAAACGGTACGGCAGTGGGACCGGACGGATCGTTTTACTATACGGAAAACAGGGCAGTCAGGAGAATCACTCTGCAGGGGGAGCTTACAACCGTTGCCGTCAACGTGACGTTATCTGGATGCGATTCGGTGCCGGGGGTGGAAACGAATCTCGGGCCGTACTTACGCGGCCTTGACGTTGACGCACAGGGAACCGTCTACGTGGCTGCCACTGGTTGCGGAGCCGTCCTGAAAATCACAGCCGACAAAAAGGTTACGACCGTTCTGCGAACATCAAGGCCGTGGGCACCGACGGGAGTTGCGGTGTCGGGCAACGACCTGTACGTATTGGAATACCTTCACACCGTGGGTGACAACAGGCGAGAGTGGCTGCCGAGAGTAAGAAAAGTTACTTCCGATGGCCATGTGGTCACGGTTGCAACCATCGACCGGCCATAGGTGAAACCACGATAAGAAATAGCTCTTGCCGGACATTCCGCCTTTCTCACATTCCTTTCCCCATCTGCCTAATACCGCCTAATTCCCCGTCTGCCTTCGGGGATTAATCAAGGCGGGCTGGCGCAATTCGAACTCCACATTCCGAAATTTCTCTTGATTTTCTCCTCGATCTCGAATAGATTTCTGCGGCAGGCGATTCCGATACAGACCGACCTTTAGCACCTGCCTGTTTGTTCTTCCCTCGAGCACGCCAACACAATTGTTGCCTGGACGCATCACGCGGGGCAGCGACAGAGCAACCAGGATGGGAATAAACGCACTGGTGCGTATAGCCAACACCTGTACGCGGCTATACGTACCCGTGGTTCGTTTACCCGGTAGTTAAACTGGCATTTGCACTCTGAGACTCGATCACCATAACAAATAATGGTTATATGATAGCAGTCAATGATCTTTGGAAAACATTCAAACTTGACCGTCAGTACCGTAAAGAAGCGCGAACCGACAGCGACGGTGTCAATGCAGTTGCGGGGATAACGTTCACGTGCAAACCTGGAAGGGTATTTGCGCTTGTTGGTCCAAATACAGGACGATAATAATCGAATGAACAGATTGCTGGACATATCCTCCGAAGGCGATATTCTCCCGCAATATCGGGGCACGCCCATCGGGCTTTTGCTGGAGTACCACAACCTCAACCGCCCGTATGAATCCTACGCAAACGCACAGTTGCTCATCGGGATGTGCATGGACAACCGGAAGCATCTCCACATTCCCGATAATTTTGCATTTATCATTCGTGCCGGCGGTGCAAACCTGCGGTACAGCGAGTTCAAAGTCTC
>DASRUE010000273.1:0-3854 GCA_035687895.1 Bacteroidota bacterium
ATACCGTTGGGTGGCGTTCCGATGATTGTTCCGACTCCGCCGATGGATGCCGCCCAGGCGATGCCGAGCATAAGACAGGTCCCATAACGTGACTCGCCCGGCTTCAGTCCCATCGACGAGAGGACGCCAAGACCGAGAGGAAGCATCATGGCGGTGGTGGCGGTGTTGGAAATCCACATGGAAAGGAACGCTGTTACCCCCATGAGTGCGAAGAGAACAGAGCCGGGACTGTTGGCAAGCCTGCCCCGTGTGAGAATCCAAAGTGTGAGCCGTCGGTCCATGTGCCACTTCTGCATTGCAGCAGCAATCAGGAACCCACCGAGAAAGAGATAGATGACTGGATTAGCGTAGTGTACGAGCGCATTCCTCGCCGTGAATTCGTGTAGTGCTTCTCCCTGCACTCCAACAATGTGAAAAACCGGAAGGAGAACCGCGGGGAGAAGCGCCGTGGCTGGAATAGGAATGGCTTCCGTCACCCACCAGATAACCATGAGCACAAGGAGAGCAAGGACGCGCTGCATCGAACTTGCCAGCACATCGGACGCGACCGGGGCGCCACTCTGGAGAACGACTTGTTGTGCCGATGTCTGAAACGCGGGGAATGTGGGAATCAGGACAAGAACAAGGAAACAGGCAATGCCGAGGAAAAACCCGATGCGTTTAGAATGGGACATAGTATGGCTGCACGTAATTGAGATGAAGCCCGATGGGAACGGAGTTGGAATTACGATGCGCCAATGTAGGAGGGGGGAGGGGGAAAGTCAAGGTGAAAATAGGGAGGTATCGTTCCTGATTTGCTCGCCATTGGGAGGAATCCCGATGTTGTCTGTCGGGATGACGAAGCAATCTGATGAAAAGAGGGATTGCCCGCTTGCCTCCAATGATTCACGATGGCGGGCAGGCTTCGCTCATTTCATTCATTCGCAATGACTGTTCGTTCAAATCAGGACACCACCAACGTGATTGGGCCGTACAACTCGAAATTGGAAAACGCAAAGTCCAAGGTCAGCCTATACGTTGCGGAGAGGTAGATCAATCATCTTCGTCTTCCTTCTCGTCACCAACCACACGCACAAACGCGCTCCGGACGGGTGCGGGCATCTCGTCATCAGGTCCATGGATCGATCTCCAGACGATCTCATTCAACTCAACGTCGGGAATGGCATCTTCACGTGAAAAGTTCATTTCGCCGCTCCGTTCCTGTCCATACACTCCCGCAATGTTCTTCTCGTCCAGGTTAATCCGTGCTGGCCGTGACGTGTAGGGTGTAAAGTCCGGCTGCCGCGTGAAGGAGTTGTACATCGGTGTTGCCGCGGCATCAAACTGCGAGAGAGGAGGAAGACCGAGGATCAGTTCCATGGTCCGCACCATACTGCTGGTTGAATAAAGCTCGCTATCGACCGCGTGGCGTTTCGTGTATGGGCTGATCACCAGCGCGACGGTGCGGTGAGCGTCAACGTGGTCGGGCCCGTTCTGTGCGTCATCCTCGATGACGAAGATCGCTGACTCCTTCCAAAACCTGCTATGTGAAATCCGCTCCACCAGCATGCCGAGGGCAAGATCATTTTGTGCGACGTACGCCTTCGGCGTGAGGCTCCCCTTCCTAGTCCCATTAGTGTGGTCGTTGGGGAGTTTCACAATCTGGAAGCGAGGGAGGGTGTCCCTCCGCTCGAACTCCTCAAACTCCTTCATCCACTCCCGGACTCGCTGAACATCCGAGTACTCAAGATCCCAGCCCCTGTAGAACGGTGCCACATGTCCTTCCAACGAAGGCATTGCAGCCGTTGCAGAATCTCCGGTCTTCTCCGGGTTTCGAACGAACTCTCCGTACGTCCGGTAGCTGACCCCATGGCGGTTGCAATTATCCCAGAGGTATCCCGCCGATGGATAGACAATCGGATACCCGCCTTCAAATTCATACTCACCGCCCCGCCCGCCATAGCTTGTGGGCCATATCTTTTCCGTATAGTCTGTGGCGTATGCACCCATCGACCAATTGTGCCCGTCAGCGCTTACCTCGGCGTCGGCGTAGAAATTATCCAGCAGGACGAATTCTCTCGCGAGGGCATGATGGTTGGGTGTGACCGAATCCGGAAAGAGGCAAAGGCGTTCATCTCCGTTCCCTTCCTTGAGGTCCCCAAACACCTGATCGTATGTTCTGTTTTCCTTGATGACGTAGAAGACAAACTTGATGGGAGAAGGCTCGCCCACTTTCCACGGCACGGGATTGTCCTTCTCAGTTCCCGGCTGATGCAACCGCATGTCATTGTAAGGGGAGTTTGCATAGACCTGCAGCGTGTAGTCTGCAAGCTGTTTCTGATCAGGCAGATCTACCTGCGAGAGGGATCCACGAAAGAGGGATCCGATGTACTCTTCGGATTTGCTCATCCGTTTCTCGGGGTTCGGACCGAGGGGGTTTGCACGTGATGCCTCTCCCTTCCCGTTGGCAATAAGGAGTTGACCTCTTGACGCCAAGACTTTCACACCTGTCGGATACCAGCCGACCGGGATAAAACCAAGTGGCTTCGCATTCCCGTGAACTGAAACATCCATTACTGCAACGTAGTTATTGTCAGCGTTTGCCACGTACAGAGTCGCGCCGTCAGGACTAAGCGCAAGAGCGTTGGGTGTGCTTCCCGCGGGTGCCTTCGGGAAGAGCGCGGTGGAGAGAGTTTCCATGACCTTGTGTCGTTCGAGGTCGATGACCGAAACGGTGTTCTCGTTCGCATTGGCCACGAACAAGCGCTTGCCATCAGGAGATTCGAGCATGTCACATGGATGGTCGCCCACGCGGATGGTTGAGAGGAGCTGGAGTGTGTTCCTGTCGAACAGCGCCACGGCCGAACCTCCCCAGAGAGAGACGTACACTACTGATCGCGTGCGCGAAACAAGGCATGTATATGGTTTGGCTGCGAGATGGAGTCGCTGAATTATTCCACGCGAGCGAAGATCAAGCACATAGAGGCTATCGTTTTCTTTTCCTGCCACAAACACTCTCTGTGTAGCCTCGTCCATGTCCAATCCGCCGACCCAGATTTTCTGCGCGGGCCAGGGGAGTCCGAGAACGATCGAATCGGCAAGCGATGCGCGACCGTCGCTGAATCTGTAGACATACACACGGTTGTCGTTGCCACCGGAAACGAGGAAGCGCGTGCCGTTCTCGATGAACCGCAACCCGAGCCATGATTTTCTCAGTGGAACGGTCTGCACGACTTGCCAGGACTCCCCGTCGATCACCGATATGCTCTGCTCGCGTGTTCCGTTGTTCGCGAGGAGGATGTAGCGTTCGTCGGGAGTAACCGCCATATTGAGGGGAAGCTCGCCCACCTGCACATGAGAACCCGCGGGGGAGAGAAACCATCCGTTCGGCAAGCGTACGCGACCATCGGGCAACTGACCGGGAAGGAGGAGGTTAGGTGTGCCGCTGCAGGCAAATCCGGCGACAGCCAGAATGAGTGCGAGAAGGCTATGGTAGATGATTGATGGTGTGCGCATGTTCAGATTCAAGGTGAATGGCTCTTGAGCAGAACCGGACTAACGGAGAAATCCGAAAAGCCGGACTGCGGTCTGCGATTTGAGAGGATTGCGTAGCGCCAATGTAGGAGGGAGGAGGGGAAAAGTCAAGCGACCCCACCGTCCGGTTAGGAAGTGGGGTCAGCTGTTGTAGAGTTCACAAGTCCACAATTTCGAGTGAGTGGAACCCCTTACGTCCACCGCTTCAAGGACTTCACCTGCTCTTTTGCTCTCCGCAGTTCCTGCCTAATTTGGCCGCCGAGGCCTTCCAGTTCATGATTGAGATTTTCCATTTCCTCTTCGAGCCCTTCGACATTGACATCGATGTCGAAATCGAAATC
>DASRUE010000274.1:0-5264 GCA_035687895.1 Bacteroidota bacterium
TGTCATCTCCAATTGGAAGGGCGAAGAGCACCTCACTGGAGAATGCCTGGCCGTCCACAACAAACCAGGTGTAGCGCAGCAGCAAGTCGATGTCCCCAATACCACTGTTCGTCACCTTGGTTGCGACAGGAGAAAGAGCAAGTTGGGAGGGAGTAGCTGAGAGGAATTTGAAGGGAATAGAGGCAGTGACCGTCGCCAGGTCTGTAAGGCCATAGTCGGCGTAGACCTGGACAACGTTGTCGCGCACATCGGTATAGATGGGGTTCTTCGTGCCACGGTCGTCGTAGACCTTGTTATATCCAATTGTGCTAAAGCCGACCTGCACAAAACCCGTCCCCTGCTTGCGTGGCCACGGACCAGAAAATGCGCTTTGTGTCATAAAGACGATGACAATCAAGCCGTAGGGAATGAACAACCATGGCTTCTTCAATCTGGATCTTTTCATCTTGTTGTTCATACTTGTTTCGCCCTTCACGGTACCGGACATATCCCCATCGACATTTGCCACAGGAAAGACGTAACAACAAGAACCATCGCTGAAGCGAAGACAAACCGCCTTATGATGGCAAGGAGGTTTGTTTTGCGGTTCAATGTCATGGAAGCCTCCACCTCCTCCCATCCGCCCGGAGCATTTCCTCTGCTTCCTTCGGTCCCCAGGTCCCGGCTGCGTACTCATATACTCTGGACTGCGGGTTCGAGGACCAGCCTTCGTGAACTGGCGTGATGAGTTGCCATGCGACATCTACGCTATCACCACGCGCATAAAGGGTCGCATCGCCGAGCATACAGTCGAGTATCAAGCGTGTGTAGGCATCGGCAAGATGCCCGCCGAATGACGCGCCGTAACGGAAGTCCATCGTTACGGGTCGCATACGCATTGCGGAGCCCGGAATCTTCGAGCTGAACTTGAGAGAGATTCCTTCGTCCGGCTGAATGCGAACCACAATATTGTTGTTGGAGATTGTATCCACCGGCAACGCTGTAAACAGGTGATGTGGTGTTTTCTTGAATTTGATTGCTATTTCTGTCACCCGCTTGGGAAGACGTTTGCCGGACCGGACATAGAAGGGAACGTCAGCCCATCGCCAGTTGTCGATAGTGAACCTGAGCGCTACATAGGTCTCGGCCACGCTCGTTGCAGAGACCCCCTTTTCTTCCCTGTATCCCGGCACTGTCTTCCCTCCCACGGTTCCTGCGGCGTACTGACCGCGCACAGTAGCCCGGTGAACATCCTCAGGCGGAATTTGCCGGATTGCCTGAAACACCTTGTGCTTTTCGTCGCGCACTTGCTGTGCATCGAAGAGGACCGGAGGTTCCATCGCGGTCAGCGCGAGGAGTTGCAGCATGTGGTTTTGGATCATGTCCCGCATCGTCCCGGCTTCTTCGTAGTACGAGGCACGGTTCTCTACGCCGACCGTTTCAGCAGCCGTGATTTGCACATGGTCGATGTAGTTTCGGTTCCAGATCGGCTCAAAAATTCCGTTGGCAAAACGGAAGACCAGCAGATTTTGGACGGTCTCCTTGCCGAGGTAGTGATCAATGCGGTAGACCTGGTCTTCCGAAAACACACCGAGCACCTCGGTATTCAGCTGCCGTGCCGAGTCGAGGTCGATGCCAAAAGGCTTCTCGATGATGATGCGTACCCAGCTTCCCGGTGTCCGCGGTTTGTTCAACCCGGATGAACCGAGGTTGCGGACGATGGGGGCATAGAGACTGGGTGGCGTGGCAAGATAAAAGAGAAAATTTCCCTCGGCCATTCTCCGATCGTCAATGGCGTGAAGATCTTGTCGGAGTTTCTCGAACTCGTGTGCCATGCTCGAGTCAATGGCAATATAGTGCAAGCCTTGCGCGAAGCTCTCCCACAGAGTAGATTCAGATTCCTGTAACTGCCCGAACTCCTTCATCGCCCCGTGCAGGTAGGAGCGGAACGCGTCGTGATCCATGGGCGTACGCCCCACCCCGACAATGGTAAAACCCGCAGGGAGGAGTCCCTGACGAGCAAGGTCGAAAATGGCAGGTACCAACTTTCGTTTGGTGAGATCACCGGAGGCGCCGAAGATCACCATGACGCAGGCGTCGGGAATCTTTTCGGCGGGTGTGGGTTCCTGGAGAGGGTTTCTTTCAAGAATTTTTTCCATGGCACGAATCGTCATGGTCGGACAATGGCATAGATATACTCATCGATCGTCTTCCCATCCTTGGTCACGCTTTTCCGCATGCGGGCTTCAAACGAAAATCCCGCTTTTTCAAGAACGCGCATCGAGGCTCCGTTCCACTCAAAGACGCCTGCATACAAGCGGCAGAGATCAAAATGGGAGAAAGAATAGTCGATCATCGCCCGGACCGATTCCGTTGCAATCCCCCGCCCCCAGAATTCCTCCCCGAGCCAGTACCCAATTCCCGCTGACTTCCGATAGACATCCCGCTTCGGGTGGATCCCGATTGAACCGACGGCATTGCCGTCGACCTCGATGGCGAAATTCCTGACCGGGCTCTCACGAGATACATGATGAACCCAATGTTGAGCATCAGCAGGCGTATAAGGAAACGGGAAGCCATCCAATAGGTTGATCCAGACCTTCCTGTTGTTTGCATGATAGACAAGCGACTGTTCGTCTCCTCTCCTCCAACGACGCAGGAGACAGGTCTGCAACTTGATTTCCATGAACATCTCATCGTTGCAGGTTCATCGCCCTGCCGGGAACGGTGACTGCGTTCTCTGGTGGCAGTTTGAGGTGAAGTGCTATTGTAATGATGTGCATGTCACGATGTGGGGACGGTGGCAACAACAATCTGTCCGCGTTTTTCGTCGAGATTGTTGTACAGGCCGTCAAATGATTTCTCGAACGATGCCACACCGTCGTCCTCAAGCTTCTGCAACACCCAGTTCATGTCAATACCTGCCTTCGCAACCTCATCCAATGCTTTGCGCGCGCCGGCAAGGTCGGACTCCGCCGTAAGAGAGGGTCTGCCATGATCGAGAATGGCGACATATGTAGCGGGCGGAACGGTGTTCACTGTGTGCGGGCCGATAAGCGTGTCAACGTAGAGCAGGTCGCTATAGGCCGGATTCTTGGTTCCGGTGCTTCCCCACAACGGACGCTGCGCATGCGCACCTTTTGATTCGAGTGTCTTGAAACGCGAACTGTTGAAGATTTCCTTGAATGCCTGATAGATCATTTTGCTGTTGGCAACTGCCGCCTTCCCAGTGAATGAGCTATACTTGCCCGGATCTTTTTTCATCAAAAGGTCATCGACCAGTGTATCGATCCGGCTGACAAACACACTAGCCACCGAGTGAACGTGGTCAAGAGGCGCGCCCTTCTTGAGCCGCTTTTCCAATCCGCCAATGAATGCACGTGCGATTTCCTGGTAGCGGTGCTCGGAGAAAATCAGGGTCACATTGATATTGATCCCCTCACTGATCGCCTCTTCGATTGCAGGAAGCCCCTCTTTCGTGGCAGGGATCTTCACCATCAAGTTCTTTCGGTTGATTTTCGACCAGAGCTCCCCCACCTCGTCGATAGTCGCGCGGGTATCGCGGGCCTTCCCGGGAGTGACCTCCACACTCACGTATCCATCCCGCCTGTTGGTCCGATCATAGACCGGTTTGAGAACGTCGCACGCCATCTGAATGTCGGTGATCATCAGGGCCTGGATGATGTCGGCCGCGTCGATGGATGGGTTCTTCTCAACCAATGCACGAATCTGGGCATCATAGTCATTGCTGCCGGAAATAGCTTTGTCGAAGATCGTCGGGTTTGAGGTTACTCCGAGCAATCCTTCATCCACCATCCTCTTCAATTCGCCCCGCGTGATGACACCCCGACTGATGTTGTCATACCAGATGCTCTGGCCGAGTTGTTCAAGTCGCTGTAAATTGTTCATCGCTCATTTCTCCTGATAAAGAAAACTCTGCCACGTCTTATAGGTCTAACCCTGGTTCTTTTCAATGTCAAGCATCTTCTTCAATCGTCTCGAATGGCGCTCTTCGTTGGTAAACCTGGCTGCGAGAAACGCCCTTGCAATCTCCAGCGCCGGTGCCGGACCAATAACCCTCGCTCCAAGACATAGCACATTCATATCATCATGCTCAACGCCCTGATGTCCCGAGTACGTGTCATGCGCAAGCCCGGCACGGATGCCTTTGATCTTGTTTGCCGCAACACAGGCACCGATGCCGCTGCCACAAACGAGGATTCCCCGTTCAACTTTTCCAGAGGTAACCGCGGCGCCTAACCTGCGGGCAAAATCCGGATAATCTGAAGGTGTCTCATCGTGCGCGCCGAGATCGTCGATCTCATGGCCTTCCTTCTTTAGCTCTGCCAGCAACCACTTTTTCAAGTGAAATCCTGCATGATCTCCAGCTATGGCTATCTTCAAGAGAGTACCCTCCTTGCCGCCGCGACAACATTTTCAGTCGTGATGCCGAAGTTCTTGAATGCCACATCCGCGGGCGCCGATGCACCGAAGGTCGACATGCCGATGAACTCACCCTTGGCGCCGATGTACCGCTCCCATCCCATTCTTACACCCGCTTCCACGGCAACGCGTGCACTGACCCCTGATGGCAGGACACTCTCTTTGTATGCGCTCGATTGCATCTCGAAGAGTTCCCACGATGGCATGCTGACGACACGGGCAGGGATGTTATCCGCCGTGAGTTGCTCGTACGCGCGTACGGCAAGGTGGACTTCTGAGCCCGTAGCGAGAAGCACCACGCGCGGATTTTCTGCACCAATCAGAACATAGGCACCCTTGGAAACGTTCTCCGCCGATCCAAACTTTGTCTGATCAAACACGGGAAGCTTTTGTCTGGTGAGCGCAAGGACAACGGGGCCTGTCCGATGTTCAAGTGCAAACTTCCAGGCATAGGCGGTTTCATTTGCATCTGCCGGACGGAGGACAATGAGTCCCGGCATTGCGCGTAGCGAAGCAAAGTGCTCCACGGCCTGGTGTGTCGGACCGTCTTCGCCAAGCCCGATGCTTTCATGAGTGAAATCGAAGATGACCGGATACTTCGACAATGCCGCCAATCTGATGGTCGGACGCATGTAATCCGTGAAGCAGAAGAACGTTGCTCCATATGGAATGAGCATATCGGTCACAGCCATACCGTTCATAATCGCACCCATTGCGTGTTCACGAACACCATAACGAAGATATCGCCCTGCCCGGTTCGTTCTGCTGAAGTCCGTTGCCCCTTTGAACCGTGTGTTGTTGGACGGCGTCAAGTCGGCCGAGCCACCGAGCACCAACGGGAG
>DASRUE010000275.1:0-24830 GCA_035687895.1 Bacteroidota bacterium
CGTCCCCGTGGTGCCCCTGACGGTGAACGGAAGCTACAACATACTCCCCAAGCATTCGATTGCCATACTACCAGGAACTGTGGAGCTAGTACTGGAAACACCTATTGCGATCACCGGTCAGGGTAAAGAGGCGGAGTTTGCGTTGATGGAACAGGTACACACCGCAATCGAACGACATTACATTAATCAGTAGAGAGGTTTGTGTGTCCGTCACGATCAAGGATGTCGAGCATGTTGCGTCACTGGCGCAGCTTTCGTTCTCCGAAGAAGAGAAGCAGAAACTTGTGCGCGAGTTGAACGAGATCCTCGCGTACATGGAACAGCTCAACTCTCTCGACACGACGAACGTGGAGCCTCTCTCACAGGTTATCGAACTGAGCAACGTCTTTCGTGAAGACACGGCGAAGCCCTGCCTGACGCGTGAAGAGGCGCTCAAAAACGCGCCAGCAAAGACGGAGAAGTTTTTCAAAGTGCCCAAGGTGATAGGCGACCGATGAGCGGACTCACACGACCGAAGGTTGTCGCGATCATCCCGGCCCGGTATGCGTCCACCCGGCTCCCGGCAAAACCGCTGGCGGACATCGCCGGCAAGCCGATGGTTCAGCATGTGTATGAGCGTGCAGCGCGGGCGAAGCTGGTTGACGAGGTCATCATCGCCACCGATGACGACCGGATTGTGGCAGCGGTGAAGCCCTATGGAAGCCGCGTCGTAATGACGCCCGCAGCATTGCAGACAGGAAGCGATCGGATCGCGCACGTGGCCAGAACGCTCCCCGACGCGGACATCATTGTGAACGTGCAGGGGGATGAGCCGTTGCTTGCACCCGAAATGGTGGACGAAGCGGTTCGTCCGCTGGTTGAGAACAGTGAGATCGTGGCCGGCACACTCGTGCGCCAAATGGATGATGCAGCCGACCTGACGAACCCGGGAATTGTGAAAGTGGTGTTGGACCGGGCGGGCTTTGCATTATACTTTTCACGATCACCGATTCCGTTTGGCCGGGATATACCGCGTGCGGAATGGGCTGAGAAGCACAGATATTACAAGCACATTGGTTTGTATGTCTTCCGCCGTGCATTCCTGCTCACCTTTGCAGCACTGCCACAGACAATGCTGGAACAGGCGGAGAAGCTTGAGCAGTTGCGGATCCTCGAACACGGGTACAGGATCAAGGCAACGGTGACAACGTACGACAGTATTCCCGTGGATACACAGGCTGATCTGGAAAAAGTCCGGGAGACATTTCGAAAGCACGCATGAGCAACGAGCATACAACATTCTGGTCTCAGGTGAGGAGCACCTTCGTCCGCGGGTTTGTGGTCATGATTCCCCTTGGACTGACGTACTGGTTTTTCCAAGCGCTCCTGAATGGTGTCGACGGCATTCTCTCACCTGTTCTCGAGCGATGGATCGGCAGACCGATCCCGGGACTGGGATTCATCTCCATGGTTGCGATCATCCTTCTCGTGGGACTCCTCTCGCGCAACCTTGTCGGACGGATTCTCTTTACCTGGTTTGAGAACCTCCTCCGCTCGATCCCGTTTGTACGGGCGGTATATGGTGCTATCAAGGATCTGGTCGGGGCATTCTCGATCGGAGGAAAGGGGAAAACATTCCGTGAGGTGGTGCTTATCGAGTACCCGCGTAAGGGATTATACACAATCGCGTTCGTTACCAACGAGATGCCGTTCGTTGCAAGCAATGGAACGGAGATTCTATTTATCAATGTCTATATCCCGAACCCGCCCAACCCGACTTCCGGCGTTCTGATCCTTGTCCCGAAGCAGGAGGCGATCCATCTGAACCTCACGATTGAACAAGGCCTGAAGCTTGTCCTCTCCGGCGGCATTGTCATCCCCGACCGGTTGACCGGACGGATGGCCGCAACATAACGAAGGAGAACTCTTGGCACGGCGCCATCAAACAAAATACATATTCGTCACGGGCGGTGTGGTGTCGTCGCTCGGCAAAGGCATCACCTCATCCTCCATCGGCTTGCTGCTGAAACTGCGGGGGCTGCGGGTAACTATTCAAAAATTCGACCCGTATTTGAACGTCGACCCGGGGACGATGAATCCATTTCAACACGGTGAAGTATATGTCACGGACGACGGCGCGGAAACTGACCTCGACCTCGGCCACTACGAGCGTTTCCTCGACATCACCACGACGCGCCAGAATAATTCCACTACCGGCCAGATTTATCACGAGGTGATCACCAAGGAGCGCCGCGGCGACTACCTCGGTGCAACGGTACAAGTCATTCCCCACATCACCGACGAGATCAAACGACGGTTCGAAACTCTCGGACAAACAGGGGATTACGACGTCATCATTACGGAGGTTGGTGGTACGGTCGGCGATATCGAGAGCTTGCCATTCCTCGAAGCAATGCGGCAATTCATGTTCAAGGTCGGCCAGAAGAATGCCATGGCCATCCACGTCACCCTTGTCCCGTACATCGGCTCGGCGGGTGAGATCAAAACCAAACCAACACAACATAGTGTGAAGGCACTCCTTGAATTGGGCATCCAGCCGGACATGCTCATTTGCCGTTCGGACCATCCGCTGACGAAGGAAGTGCGTGAGAAAATCGCACTCTTCACCAACGTCGAGACGGAGTCCGTTGTGGACGGTCGCGACGTGGCAACGATCTACGAGGTGCCACTCACATTCGCCGAGCAAGAGGTTGATGAAATCGTGCTTGAAAAACTTGACCTCACGTGTCCCAAGCCGAACTTGCGGGAGTGGAGGAAGTTTGTCGACCGCGTGAAAAACCCTGCCGGACGGATCACTATCGGCATCTGCGGCAAGTACACCGACCACCAAGATGCGTACAAGAGCATCGCGGAGGCCTTTGTACACGCCGGCGCTGCCAACAATGCAGGCGTGGACCTCGCCTGGATTCGTGCTGAAGATGTGGAGCGTGATGGCGCGGAGCCTCATCTGCGGAACATCTGCGGTCTTCTCGTTGCCCCTGGTTTCGGTGAGCGGGGTATCGAAGGAAAGATCATCGCCATACAGTACGTCCGGACGCAGGGAATTCCGTTCTTCGGCATCTGTCTTGGACTACAGTGCGCTGTCATCGAGTTCGCACGGAACGTCTGCAAACTTTCCCGCGCCAACAGCACGGAATTCAAGAAGACCGATCAGAACGTGATCGACATGATGCTGGAGCAGAAAAATGTAAAAGAATACGGTGGCACAATGCGGCTCGGCGCGTATCCGTGCAAGCTGACCAGAAACTCCAGGGCCTTCAGTGCCTACAGGAAGGAGCTGATCCACGAACGACACCGCCACCGGTACGAAGTGAATGACGCATTCAAGGAATGCCTGAGCTCGGGCGTCGTGGAGCCGATGCGGGAACGGGCGGGGGCACATGGCATGCTTTTCACGGGCATCTGCCCGGACAACGGCCTTGCGGAGATCATCGAGCTGCCGGACCATCC
This sequence comes from Bacteroidota bacterium, assembly GCA_035687895.1. GTDB lineage: Bacteria > Bacteroidota > Ignavibacteria > UBA10030 > UBA6906 > JAERML01. Next base: position 3,451 of record DASRUE010000275.1, read on the forward strand.
CTGGTTTGTCGGTGTGCAGTTTCACCCTGAACTTAAGTCCCGCGCAACAAACCCACATCCGCTTTTCCGGGATTTTGTGAAGGCCGCGATGGAATACAGAGAACAACACCGAGACTGACTCGCTTGCCCCGCATAAGGCAGAGAAAACTGCCAAACCCAACTGCCAACTTCAGGAGCACCACACGAGGTTCGACGACCCTTCACCTGACTACCTGAACAAGATCGGCATCCAAGCCGATCGGCAAAAAGTCACCGCCGCGTGGCGACAAATCTACAGCGACCACCCGGACGCGTACGTCGTTCACTACCCCCAACACATCCGGCGGATGAAACACCGCGACCTTGTCAGGATCATCACGAAGGTCTGCTCCCTCCAGCCTGGTTCGAGAATCCTCGAGACCGGATGTGGAAGCGGCAGGGATATTCTGTATTTTGCCGCATCCGGGTATGCATGCACGGCAGTAGACATTAATGTTGCGTGGCTTACGCAATTGGAGCGGGCAAAGCGGGTAATGGACAGAAACATCACTCTTGAGACGCTCGGTGCCGACTTCTTTTCACTTCCATTCGCCGATGAAACATTTGACCTTGTCTTCAACAGTGGCGTGATTGAACACTACGAACAACTGACCCGAGGCGCCGTCCTCGCTGAGATGATGAGGGTGACAAGGAAAGGCGGTTATGTCTGTTGCGCGTTCCCGAACAAAGAGCATGTCCTCGAGTCTGTGTGGGAGACGATGATCGGCTGCACGAGCGACCACGACAAGTATGATATCCCAGAACAGAACATCACACCATCCATTCTCACAGAGTTTCATTCCGTCGGATTGGGACCTGTACTTATTGACTGGATCGACTGCTACGATACCATCAGTCGCTACCCATCCTGGCTTCCCTTGCGGACCATTTCGTTTGCCGCAAATGCTTTGCTGCCGAGAATCCCAAAAAGATTCAGGAGAAAGCTCGGTACACGTGTTCTCGTTGTCGCACAACGAACCAAACAATAATCACTCCCATGACGGTACCAATTTCCACCGAAACGGCCAGGCACTACAACTGGGGAACTGCTTGCGACGGCTGGCATCTGTTGGCACAGCCTCACTTGAGCGTCATTCAGGAACGCGTCCCGCCGGGTCAACGCGAGGTGATGCACCATCACGCTACCTCGTACCAATTCTTCTACATCCTTCGAGGAGACGCCACTATCGTGATAGGAGGTGAATGTACCGCTCTAAGAGAAGGTGAGGGTCTTGAGGTACCACCAGAGACTCGTCATCAATTCAGAAATGATTCGGATGGCGACGTCTTATTCCTTGTCATTTCGGCACCACCAAGTCATGGTGACCGTGTCGTTACAGAAGAAACAAGCACTCCCGGAGCAAATCCATAGCATGTGCGGACATTGTCTTGTCTCCCCTGCTTGACTCTTCCGGCTTGTCTCAGTATCGTGCATACCATGAACACAGCAAATATTCTCACCGATCTTCCACCCAAGCAACATGAGGAATTCCTCGAAACACTGGTCGAGAACGGGAACATCCGCATCGAACGGATTGCATCTCACGGACACACGTCGCCTGAAGGGTTCTGGTACGATCAGGAGAGTAACGAGTGGGTGATGGTGGTTCAGGGGTCGGCTCGCATTGAGTTCAAGGATGGGCGAAGCGAGGCTTTCCTCAGTCCCGGCGGGTACGTGTTTCTCCCCGCACATTGCAAACATCGAGTTGTCTGGACGGATGAGAACACGATCTGGCTGGCGGTCCATTGGCCGGTGTGATTCTCCGATAGCATCACAAAAAGTATCATCGCTGCCGCCGGCTGTCCTGATCAATACATTCCTCGCATACAAGCTTTACAGGGTGCTGGATCCTCGCACGGCTGAGAATGCAGTCCAATGAAGATGCCGACACAGGAGATTCATTGATTTTCAGACCTCAAATCGCTACACTGAAGAAGTTTCCAGCCTCTCACTGACCCTCGATCATGCATCTTCAATTTCAAGGCGCTGCCCGCACTGTCACCGGCTCCATGCATGTGCTCACCGTTCAGGGCAAGACCATTTTGCTCGACTGTGGCATTTACCACGGCAGGCGAGACGAGTCCCGCGAGCGGAACAGCAACTTTCCTTTCGACCCCTCATCCATAGACGCCGTTGTCCTTTCGCACGCCCACATCGACCACAGCGGAAATCTCCCGGGCCTGGTGAAACAGGGATTTCGCGGCCCGATTTACTGCACACGCGCAACGCAGAGCCTCTGCGAGGTCATGTTGAAGGATAGTGCCTTCATTCAGGAGAAGGATGCAGAGTTCATCAACAAGAAGAACCGGAAAACGAAACTCCCGCCAGTGATGCCGCTCTACACTCAGGCCGATGTCGATCAGACGATCCCTTTGTTTCGGGGATTCGACTACGGAAGATCATTTCCTGTTACAGATGATATTGATTGCCGGTTCGAAGACGCTGGGCATATTCTTGGCTCTGCCTCGGTTTCAATGACTTTACGCGAGAAGGATCTGACGCGCACTCTTGCCTTTACCGGTGACCTCGGACGTCCCAACCTGCCCATCCTCCGGGATCCGGTTTTCATCGGAGATGCTGATTACCTGATCAGCGAGAGCACCTATGGAGGCCGCTATCACTCGCCTGTGGCTGGAATGGCGGACCAGCTTCTGGCGCCGATCCTCCGGGCATGCGAGAGAAAAGGAAAAATTGTAATCCCGGCATTTAGCGTTGGCAGGACACAGGAGATCGTGTACGTTCTTCATCAACTCAGCGCCGAAGGAAAGATCGACAGCATTCCGGTCTTTGTGGACAGCCCTCTTTCCGTTAATGTAACGGAAGTATTCCGCAGGCACCCTGAGTGTTTTGACGCTGAAACCCGCGCGATCCTCTCCTCCACACAACAGAACGACCCGTTCGGCTTTGCGCGTCTTACCTACGTTAAAGATGTGGAACAGTCCAAAGAGTTGAACGAGCGGCCCGGGCCCTTCATCGTCATTGCCTCCTCCGGTATGTGTGAAGCAGGCCGTGTGCTTCATCATCTTTCCAACACCATCCAGAAGCCAGGCAACATGGTCCTTATCGTGGGCTATCAGGCAGAGCACACACTTGGAAAGAAACTGGTGATAAAGGAACCCGAAGTGAACATTTTTGGGGAACCGCATGCACTCAAGGCAGAAGTTGTAGTGCTGAATTCATTCAGCGGGCACGCAGATAGAAATGAGCTCCTGGAGTACATCCGGCAATTTGACCCGCGCAGATTGAAGCAGACGTTCCTCGTCCATGGTGACCCGGACCAGTCTGAGAAACTTGGGGCGGGAATTCGTGAAGCGGGATTTTCAGGGGTTTCGGTTCCGTCACGCGGCGAAAAGGCAATGCTCACATAGCCCGCCATGCGCCCAGCACGAAGTATCTCCGTTCTTCTTGTAGTGTTCTGTTGCGGTTTTCTTGCTTCTGCGCAGGACATCACGCGCGGTGTGGAGCTTGTGCAGGAGACCCGGGATACTCTAAGCAAGATGAACAACGCCAGCATCCTCTTCGAACGAAACATCAATACGTTCAACTGGCTTGGGCAAGCAGCCGTGGACACAACTGTCGGTGACGTTGGCATCCGGTTGCGTGAACGCTATACATCCGCTGTGACGTTTCTCGATGGAGGCTCCGGAGGAGGGCCGCGAAACCTGCAAAGCAATCAACAGAATCTTTCCCTCCAACTCCGTCGTCCGCTGACCCCCGATCTTATTACCCACACCCGATGGTCGTCACTCGTTTATTCGGACAATAAGTCCCTTGGACTGAGTACAGCCTCCATTCACAGTCTTCTTGGCGGCGTTCAATATTTACCGGCAGGGTTCGTCTCCCTGACACCGCTAGTCGGGTACCGGTGGGACAATCAGGCAGGATTTCGAGACAAGGGGCTCAGCTACCTGATCGGCGCCCAGACACATGAGCTGCGTACCGACGGCTATGCATTGACGGCAGAGGCGCAGTTTCGTGAGGACCGGCTCGATCCGCGAACGTTACAAACACATTTCGCAACTGCTGGTGTGCAGAAAACATTTGAGGGAGGGTCGCGTGACAGCCTCGAACTCGGGTTCCGGCAAAACCGCCGCGAGTTCTACGTCATCGCCGACAGCAATATCGAAAGCAGAAGTGACCAGCTTTTCACGTTCACTAACCTTCTCGACTATGAGCTCGATCGCGGCATAGTGACAACACTTTTCGTGAATGTCGCCAGCCGGTTACTGGACAAGGACGTCCGGTACAAGCGTTCGCGCCCCGATGGTGTATTTGACACCCAGATCGAAGAGTTCCGTCTCGATACGTATATCGAGGCTTCCTACCGGCCCACAGACGGCGGACTCTCTGCAAGTACACGCATGTACTACAGTGAGCGAAATGAAAGCCACACCGCAAAACCGATTCCCGATGCGCCGCAGAATATCCAGGATCTCTTCCGTGCAAGCAACCAGAATGAGAAACTGAAAGACAATCTGTCGCGGCGCACGGCGCTCTCCGGTACAGTCCGGATCCCCATGTCACTTTCAGACACGGTAACAGGGTCCGGGGCTGCGAGCATCCTTCGGTACGACACCCCTGCCGATAGCAACTTTCAGGACCGTGATGAACTCCTCCTCGCTCTGTCACTTTCGACATCGCACCATATCAGTCAGTACTTGGATGTAGGTGTGTCGCTGGAAGGAAACCTGAGCCACATCGTGTACCTTTTCAGCAAGCAGAGTGCGAATAACAACTACAACCGCGTCCTTCGTCTCTCCCCCCGGGTAACCTACCGGCCGACCAGGGAAGTCACCACCATGAATATCTTCGAAGTGCTTGCAAACTACACGGTGTACGATTTCGAGCAGCAACTGGCGCTCGTCCGGAGCTTTTCGTATCGGCAATTCAGTTGGATTGACTCCACCAGTGTTGAGTTCACGCACAAGGTTGGACTTGATTTTTTTGCATATTTGAAGTTATATGAACGGGGTCAGTTGAAGTGGTCCGAATTCTCCGAGCGGACGGAGAATTCCTTTGTCGACCGCACTTTTGCAGCACAGGTGCGGTTTGCCCCCTACACAGGACTCCTCTTCGCTGTCGGTATGCGCTATTTCAGCCAGTCCCGATATGTGTTCGATGCGGACGGAAAAACTCTTGATAGTTTCCTCAGAAGTATCGGGCCGACATGCGCAATCACCTGGGAGTCCGGTCGGTACAGCAGCATCAGTCTTCGTGGATGGTACGAACGTCAGACGCAGACGCGGCCTTCGGGCGTCACGGACGAAGGGACGGCGCGCTCGCTCACCAATATTAGCATGAATATCATTATCAATTTCTAGGACCACTGGTGGCACACAAGCAAGCCGTGTTCCAGCTGACTCTGCGCAGCAACCCGAAACAGATCAGGAGAGTGGAGACCTTTCTCCACAAGATCAATCGAGTTGCACACCTCGACGAGATTCAGTTGCACAAGCTCATGGTCTCTCTCACTGAGGCAGTCAACAATGCGATTGTTCACGGTAACCAGCTGAACGAAACGAAGAAGGTGGTGGTCCAGTGTAAACTGCTCCCGGAGTGGTTGGTCGTTTCGGTAACAGACGAAGGACGAGGGTTCAAGCTGGATAAGGTGCGCAACCCGTTGAGGAAGAAGAACTTGTTACGCAATAGCGGCCGTGGAATTTTCTTGATGAGAACGCTGATGAACAAGGTAGAATATGAGATGGGAACGTCGGGCGTGGAAGTCCGTCTCTGGCTGGACTTAAGAAAGTGACTCAGGGAATGGACAGCGTCGTAATTTCTTGGAATGAGCCACGGATGCCGGCAAAGCCGTCGGATTCTTCCCGGAACCTGAGGAAACCCGCCGGTGCATCTGTCAACCACAGGGTAAACGCCAGCCGTGGCGATGTGATATCCACTCGATACGCAGCAACGGCCTGGGGCACACCGTTGACCGTTACTGCAATCAACTCCTGATCCGCGGAGAATCTTCCGAACGCCAACTCCACGCCCGCACTGTCTGTTGTTCCAACACTCCACGATCCGTTGCTTGACGAGGGCGAAACCACCTTATCCCACCGGGATTCGATGATGCTTCCCTCCCGCTTCTCGATCAGGTCCGCAAGGAACCCGAACCAAAACACATCACCGTTCGCCGTCACGCGGAGGTACATGGAGTCAACATGGTCGAGCGAATTCACTCCCGGCTGGAGCGCAACATATACACTATCGATTAGATGGTTGACGTTTGAAAACCCGCCATACACGACCGCGGTGTCGGCAACCTTCAGCGAGCGGCGTGATAAGGTGGAGGAAACCCGGGAGCCATAAAGGTCCAGCTGCCAGGTGTTGTAAACATACCTGCTACCGGGAATCAGTCGCAGATTCAGGTGGACGGGGAGAGGTTCATTTCCTGCCGGTTCTTCTTCCCGGCATCCGTTTCCCCACAAATGAACAAGGAGGGCGCATCCGAGCAACACGTGAAGAGCATGCCGCAACGAGCCCCTCCTTTGATACGGCAGATGCACTTAGATCTTCAGCTTTGCGATGGACTGTTTCACATCATCGGCGGATTTGTTCAAGGCCGCCTGCTCCTCAGCATTCAGCGTGATCTGGATGATCTCTTCAATCCCCTTCTTCCCGAGCTTCACCGGCACGCCGACGAATGTATCCTTCAGTCCGTATTCCCCCTGCAAGTACGCGGCGCACGGGAGGATGCGCTTCTTGTCCCTGACGATCGCTTCGGTCATTAGCACAGCTGAGGCCGACGGGGCATAATACGCACTACCCGTCTTCAGGTAGTTTACAATCTCAATTCCACCATCGCGCGTGCGCTTCACAAGCCGGTCGATGGTTGCCTGGCTGAGGAGCTCGGTAATAGGGATGCCCGCAACTGTAGAGTACCGCGGCAGCGGAACCATTGAATCACCGTGGCCACCGAGCACAAACGCGTTCACATCTTCTACTGAAACATTCAGCTCCATGGCAATGAAGGTGCGGAACCGGGCAGCATCAAGCACGCCGGCCATGCCCATTACGCGCTGCTTCTCGAAGCCACTTACTTTCCATGCAACGTACGTCATTACATCGAGCGGATTAGAGACAACAATGATAATTGAGCGCGGAGACTTGGCCACAGCGGCCTCGGTGCAGCTTTTCACGATGGCGCTGTTGGTGTTCATCAGATCGTCTCTGCTCATGCCAGGTTTTCGCGCAATGCCTGCCGTTATGATCACAATATCGGAGTTGGCGGTTTCGTCGTAACCGTTCGTTCCAACGACACGGACGTCCGTTTTTTCGACCGGTGTTGCTTCGTACATATCGAGTCCCTTTCCCTGCGGGACACCTTCAATCACGTCAACGAGGACGATTTCGTTGGCAAGCTGCTTGTCGACGAGGCGTTGCGCTGTCGTCGCGCCGACGTTCCCTGCACCTATGACGGTAATCTTCATGGGGTTTCTCCGGAAATGTTCAGATGAATGGTTGGTGTGAAGAACAACTGCCTATCGCATCGATCAGCGAGGCAGGGTAGGTTGTATCGTGCACTTGAAAAAACAATTGGCCCCCCGCGCGTCGTGAGAGGCCAAACTTACTGCAACGTCAGCGGAGGTGTTGCTAGGCTTTCGGAAGAATACTGACGACTTTCCTTGCCTTGCTGTATTTCTTGAACTGCACCACGCCGGAACTCAGCGCGAACAATGTATCATCGCCGCCGATGCCGACATTCGTGCCAGGCTGAAACCGGGTACCTCGTTGTCTAACCAGAATGCTCCCTGCGGAGACCGTTTCGCCGCCGAACCTCTTCACGCCCAGACGCTGCGCATTACTATCCCGGCCGTTTCGTGAACTTCCAACACCCTTCTTGTGTGCCATAACTCTGCTTCCTGCTTGTTACTTGCCGATACTGGTGATCTGGACGTGCGTGTACGCCTGGCGGTGTCCCCGCTTTACGCGATACCCTTTTCTCTTCTTCTTCTTGAATACAATGACCTTGTCTGCCTTCAGGTGATCCACAATGGTCCCCTCAACGGTGGCACCGCTCACCAGTGGATTGCCAACCCTCGTTTCTTTCTCGCCGCCAAGAAGCAAGACCCGATCGAACCTGACCTTGGCGCCAACTTTGTCCTTCAACGTGGGGACATAGATCTTGTCGTTAGGGGCAATTTTGTATTGTTTTCCTGCAATTTCAACCACGGCAAACATGTGGCGTGTCCTCATTCTGGGGTGAAAAAGACTGTCTTACATTGGGCCATAAAGGTAACCAATCCGGTGAAGAAAGTCAACGGAAAATTCCGGAGTGGAAATGCTTAGTCGAAATAGGAGCCTATTGTATCCTGATAGTCTGCTGCGGCAACAACCCTGAGGAGGAAGTAATCATCAATTGGCACATAGTCAAACTGGAGGAACCGGCTGGCCTCATGTTCGATGGCAACCACGGTTTTGAGTGCTTCATGGATATCGTCGGATGGACCGGAGAACAGAAAGTCCTTTCCGTTCAGAATATCACGGCGATGAATGAGGTGCTGACGGAGAAACTCCCTGGCCGAAGAGAAGCGCTCGACCTTGGCGTTGTCTTTCAGAACCGCAACGATGTCCTCCATGTGAGAAGGTTGCCTCCGCGACATCACAGGTCCTCCTTCAGAGTAAGAACACGGAGACCATTGAGAACAACCAGAAGCGCTGCGCCATCATCGGCGAGAACGGCCATCCACAAAGTCGCTGCACCGGTCAGACCAAGGAACAAAAACACCACCTTCAGTCCGATGGCGATGGCAACGTTCTGCTTGATGATTGCCAACGCCTTGCGGCTGAGCCGGAACAATAACGGGAGCCGGGAGAGATCATCCGACATCAACACAATGTCCGCCGTTTCAAGAGCCGCGTCCGTGCCGTTTACACCCATCGCAATTCCCACAGAGGCTGCAGCAAGCGCCGGGGCATCGTTGATGCCATCTCCCACCATGGCCACAGCCCTGTACCGTTTTTTCAGCGCGACAATTTCATTCACCTTGTCCTGTGGAAGCAGGCGCGCACGTGCTGCGGAGAGGCCCAATTCGCCCGAAACCTGCTCGGCCGTCCGTTCGTTGTCACCGGAGAGCATGACCAGTGCCTTGAACCCCATTGCACGCAACGAATCCACTGCACGTCTGCTGTGCTGCCGGGCAGTGTCGCGAATGGCCAGCACGGCAACGGCTTCCTTATTCCTGCCAAGCACGATCACTGTCTTTCCTTGTTCTTGAAGCTCGACAAGTTTCTGCTCGACATCGGGAGAACAATATCCGCGCTCTTCACATAATTCATGGTTCCCAAGATAGTAGGTCGAGCCATCAACATGCGCCCGGACTCCCTTCCCTGGCAGTGCCTCGAAATCCTTGACCGGGATTCCTGAGAAGTCGATCCCTCTTCGATATGCTTCTGCCAGAAGGGCCGAGGCAAGGTGATGCTCGGAGCGGTCTTCAATGGCAGCAACTAACTCGATAACGCGATCCTGTGTGAGGGAGTTCATCGGGATGATATCCGTCAGGACCGGTTTCCCTTCTGTGAGTGTCCCGGTCTTGTCGAATGCCACTGCGTTGACGCGACCGGCTGTCTCGAGATGCATTCCTCCTTTGATCAAAATGCCACGGCGCGCGGCAAACGTCAGGGCGCTGACAATAGTAACGGGGGTGGAGATGACCAGGGCGCAGGGACAAGCTATTACCAGCAACACAAGTGAGCGGTACACCCAATCGATAAGCGGTTGCGCGAGGATGACAGGGGGCACGAGCGCTACCACCACTGCAATCCCAAGAACTACGGGTGTGTAGATGCGGGCGAACTTGTCCACAAAGTTCTGAATTGGTGCGCGCTGTAATTGCGCGTCCTGCACCCCGTGCACAATCCGCGCCAGTGTGGTCTCCTCGAATCGCCGGGTAACCCTGACCCGCAATGTACCCCGTCCGTTAATGGAACCCGCGAAGACCCTGGCACCCAACCGTTTCGTCACGGGTGTGGACTCTCCCGTAATGGGAGACTCATTTGTCTCTGAACTTCCTTCCACCACCACGCCATCGAGCGGCACCCTCTCCCCCGGACGAATGACAACCGTCTCATCGATGCGGACGTCCTCTGCGGCAACAATAACCTCTCCTTCCGATCGCAACACGTTTGCCTGCGTAGGGGAGAGAGCAACCAACGATCGAATTGCGCGTTTTGTTCGTGTTGCGCTATAGGACTCGAGCATCAGGGAAACCGCAAAAAGCACAATCACCGCAGCCGCTTCACTCCACCGGTCGATCAGCAACGCGCCAAGAACCGCCACCGACATCAGGACATTCATGTCCAACGAAAATCGGACCGCCGCCTTCCAGGCTTTCGTAAACACCTTTACTCCACCAATCAGGATCGCCGCGAGCAAAGCACTGCGGATGAGCGATTCGGGAAAGCCTGCAACCTCACCAACCACGCTCACAGCTGTGAGAACACCTGCGATCACAGCACGAAGGCCATCGCCATGCCGTTTCCAGAAGGGTTCTTCTGCCACTAACTCCTGCTTGCTGCGCGCATCGAACCCTGCCCGGCGTAGCACGTTTTTCACATTTCTCTCGGGCACCTCCCGCGCAATGGCAAGCTCACATGTCACCAGGTTAAATGTATACTTCTTTCGACCGATGGCGGTGTCCAGTACCTTCCGGAGCGTTGCCTCCTCCGTCGAGCAGCAGACTCCCGAAACAAAGAGTGAGGTCGTTTGCCGTCGTGCGGCACCTGTCTCTTTTGATTCCATAAGATCAATACTCCGAGACATGTCTAACACCGAGACGAATGAGATCTTCGATGTGCTCATCATCCAGCATGTAATAGGTCATCTTCCCTTCTTTCCGATACTTCACCAGGCGCATGGTTTTCATGGTGCGAAGCTGGTGTGAGACAGCCGAATCAGACAGGAGAAGGAGTCCGGCAATATCACCGACACACAATTCACTTCGTGCAAGGGCCAGACATATTTTCAGGCGTGTGACATCGCCCAACACTTTGAATGTCTCGCTCAGGCCAAGGAGTGTGTTTTCATCATGGATGGCTTTCCGCGCAGCGGTGGCATTCTCCCGGTGCACAAATGTGACAGTTTCTGCAAGGTTCTTGGTTTTCATCGCGACCCTCAACAATTGAATACATATTCAATTGTTCCAATATAGGAGTGTTGATGTAAAGAATCAAGGGAATTTCAGGCAAGGGGAAAACGGCTTTCCATCGTTTCCATCCGTGTCTTTGTAGACTCGTACAATCGCCGGGAGGTAAGAACACACAGAACCATGCACAGGGCACCGGCGAAAAGGTCGACGACGTAGTGATACCGTTGGTAGACCGTTGCTACGACCAGGAGTATTCCCACAATGTAGATCAAGAAGCGGACCTTTGCGCGCAGTTTCGCACTCAGGTACATGAGCACAAGGGTCATCATGGTGTGGCCGCTGGGAAATACATCGCGTTGAGTGCCTGCAATGGCTACCTCGTTCGGCACACCCATCGGAACTGACCCGCCGGCATTGACGAACCACCGGAGATACGGGGTCAGCAGCACCCCGGGGAGGTCGGTATCCAGCGCGCTGAAGTCATGCAGCGTGAAGCGTGGCCCGATGGCAGGAAGGAAGAAATAGCCGACATAGGAGAGAAAGAATCCATACACACATGTGAACATAAAGTAGTGAAAAAGATCCAAGTTGTGCCGACGGTACAATTCGTATCCGAGAACGAGAAAGAGAAAATAGAACGAGGTATAGGCAATCTGCAGAATTTCTGTCATCCATGGATTCGCATATTGCATGAACCACTCGGTGGGGTTCACGCCAAACAACCACCGGTCGATCGCAATCAAAAGATCATCATAATCGCGCCCGAAATGAAGTGGCTTGATCATGAAGTAGAGTTCCTTGAATAGAAGGAAGACCGCCGGAGCCATGTACCAGTCGTGAACGTATGATAGGAGACGGGAAACGGTTGTGTGCCGCAGATACCCGAGGATGCAGACTGCCACTGTGAGTGCGCAATTGATCAGCACGAGGTTCAGCCATTGCGGGATCCGTGCGGCAAACACCAGGTTGATCAGCGAGAGGAGTGTAAGATAACCAATCACAAGTACGTCGCCGGCGTGCAGATAGACAGTCACCTTCCGGAAATCCATGCTGGCGTCGCTGCTATTGGATGAAGTGGAGGAGAACAGTGGAGAGACCCAGGAAAATGCCGAACCCGACAATGTCCTGAAATGTGGTTTCAAACGGCCCTGCGGTTACCGCGGGATCGAACCCGAGCCGTTTCGAGACGAGCGGGATCAGCGTCCCCATGGTTCCCGCCGTCGACATGGAGGCGAACATCGATACACCGACCACCATGCCGAATGGCCAGTGGTGCGCCCAGAGCGCGGCAATTGTGCCAAGAGTTGCACCACACACACCGGCCATCAAGAGTACGGTCCGGATCTCGCGCCACCACGCACGGCGCCAGTCGGAGAGGGCAACCTGGCCGGTCGCCAACCCGCGCACGATAATCGCTGCTGCCTGCAACCCTACGTTGCCGGAAATGGCCGAGATAACCGGCATGAAGCTCGCAAGCAGGATCACCTTGCTCAGGGTCTCGTCGAACAGCGACACCACCATTCCCGAGACCAACGACACGGCCATAGTCGCGAGGAGCCACGGAATACGCATACGGGCAATTTGGAGCGGGGATTTTCTCTCCATTTCCGCCGCGTCACTACCCATCATCTTGTAGATATCCTCAGATGCTTCCTCCTCCATTACTTCGACAATATCATCCGCAGTGATGTGGCCGAGGATCTTATTCTGTTCATCCACTACCGGAACGGAGACGAGGTTGTATTTCTTGAAAATTTGCGCCACCTCCTCCTGATCCACCTCTGCCTTCACACTGATAACATCTTCGCGCATGATTTTGTAGAGTCGTCTGGCGGGCGGATGAAGGAGAAGACGCTCGATAGGAATGACGCCACGAAGCACCCTTTCATCATCCACAACATACAGGTTGTAGATTCGATCCGTCTCCTTCGCAAGTCTCCTTATGATCTGAATGGCTTTCTTGACTGTGTCCTTGCGATGCGCAACGGCGATTTCCTTTCCCATGACACCGGCTGCGGTACCTGGAGCGTATTGCAGGAGGTCTTTTAATTCTTTCGCAGCAGGCAGTTCAAGGATATCAAGCACGCTCCTGGCAACTTTTTCCGGGAGATCACGAACAACGTCAATCGCCTCGTCCGAGTCCATTTCCCCAACAAGCTCGGAGATGCGAGTGTGAGACATCTCCCCCAGAACAACTGACCGTTGCGCGTCATTCATCTCGACGATAACGTCGCCGACACTTTCCTCAGGGATCAGAGAGAAGAAAAATGATGCGTCGGTAGGGTCGAGTCGGTTCAGGATGGCCGCTATGTCGGCAGGATGGAGATCGGCAATGATGTTCTTGAGATCATTGCGTGCCCCCGTGCGGATCAAGTCGACGATATCCGCCAGAAGTTCCTCATCGACCTCGAGCACATATCCGGGGTGATGATCCTGTTCCGAAATTTCCCGCTTGTTTTGTTCTGTCATGATCATCTCGTCGTTCTCGGACAAGCGCACACTTCAGAGCGCATTGCTCAGCGCAGCCAGTTGCGCCACCGTGAGGTCTTCCGGACGTTGTTCGAGGTCGAACCCCTTAGGGAGTGCCAAGCCTTCCTTTTCGACGAACTCCTTGAGCGTGTTCCGCAGCATCTTCCGTCGTTTTCCGAAAACCGTGCGCACCATCCGTCTGAAGGTGCCCTCGTCACGTAGTGGGTATCTGGGGATGAGACGCATTTGCAACTGTATTACCGAGGAGGTCACGTCTGGCTTCGGGTAGAACACCGTGGGCGGAACATCAAACAGGTGTGTTGCATCGCTGAAGAGCTGCGTGAACACCGAGAGAATGCCATACTCTTTGGTACGCGGGCCTGCCACCAGTCGCCTCGCCACTTCCCGCTGCATCATCATCGTCACATCGTGGACGTGTGTACGGTGGTCCAGCAGGTGGAAGAGAATGGGACTGGTAATGTTGTAGGGGATGTTTCCCACTATGCGAAGGTCTGCCCCCGCCGCAAGAGCCAGCGCGTCAAGATCAGTTTCCAGGAAATCCCCGTGCACCACCTGCATCCGTTCTGCAGGAAATTGTTGCGCAAGCCTTTGGATGACACGTTCATCCAGGTCCACGACCACAAGGCGGCGTACTGCCGTGACAAGGTACTTCGTCAAGGCCCCTTCGCCAGGTCCGATCTCCACCACCACATCAGTCGTCTTTGGAGCAACAGCAGCAATGATCTTCCGGGCGATGTTCTCGTCACGTAGAAAATTCTGTCCGAGCGATTTCTTCGGTCGGAGGGGGGCAATTGCGCGGGCGTTCACCGGACGCTACTTCTTTTTCTTAAACAGGCCCTTCAGAAGCTCCTCCCCTTTTTTCTTTGCCTGGTCTTCCAGTTTTTTGGCTTCGTCCGCCACTTTCTGCTTTACAAGATCCTGCGCTCTCTGTTGGGCTTCACGCGTGTCGAGCGCCACTTTAGGGTTCTCCGTCGTGCCGCCAACGACGAGGTTCAGCCGTACTCTGCCGGTGGATTCATCCTTGAAGAGTTTTACCGCTTCACCCGCGAAGCCGGGGACCGTCACTTTCGTCGATGTTTTTTCGGACAGAAGCATCGACATCGTGAGATCAAGCGTGCCATCAAGACCCTGAGAACCCTGTACCACATAGTCTGCCCCGAGTGCGGAAATCTTCAGGTCCTTGATGAACATCCGTCCATCAGAAATGGTGAAGGCCTGCGCCCAATCCTTGAAGGAAATCTCCTCGAGGTCGGGGAGATTGAGGAGGGTGGCAATTGCCGCATTCGTCTTTACGCCGGTTAAGCTGCCGTTTGCAACTTGCACTTTTCCCTGTCCCTCCAACGCGCGCGGGATCAGCCCGAGAGTATCATCCAACGCTCCCTTCAGTGTGGTGTTCATTGTCAGGGTCCCGAACATCCGACTGCCGAAGGATGTGAACTTCGGCAGGAGCGCGTGCGCATCAAGGCCGTTCAAGTCAAGCGCCAGGTCGAAGACCGGCCGATCCGGTTGCCGCATATTGACCGTTCCGCGCGTTGCAACCGAACCCCCAAACGTGGCACACGTGAAATCCCGCATCGTGATGACACCATCAGCAATTCGCATCATGCTTTTGACATTGCTCAACTCAAGCTTCTCCATCGTCAGCGTGCCGATGGTAGCAGCAATTTCCATGTCAACATTGGGAAGTGGCACACCACGTTGTGCAGGTGGCGGAGCCTGTGGGCTCTTGCCCTCCTTAGGTACCGAAGGGGTGGACGTCGGGACAGATGTTCCGGATCCACCCTGAACAGATGCATCGTCCGACATGATATCGGCAGTGTAAAGATGGTTTGAAGCGAGGGTGAGGTTCGCTGTCGGCTTGGGAGCCTTGGGGTCGTCCGACATCATCGTGAGGTAGTTCTTCAAACGGAATCCAACAGCAAGATCTGATCTTCCCAATGTCATCACAAGACGTTTTGTTTCCACGATCTGATTGTTGAATGTGACCGTCCCGTTAAGATTCTGAACAGGATTCCTGCTGGAGGCCGATTTGATCGTCACGCTTTGGAACTCCATGGTTCCCGCCGCTTTCATGGCTGCAGGGTTGGCCACCCGCCCGGCAATGTTGACGTTGGCTTTCATCGTGCCGGACAACTGGGTCCCTGTTTCCAGAGGATAGTAGTCTTTCATCTCGTCAAGCCGCAAGGACGCATTGATGGCCATGGTCAATGCGGGAGCGTCGAAGTTAACAACCATCAGTGTTACGCTGAGAGGGTTGTTCCCTAGTGTGGCCGTACATTTTGTGAGCCGGAATTCCTGTCTTGCCGCTGAGCGGGTGAAATCTGCAACAAGGTTGACGTTCGTGATCGGCTTGGGGAGCCGCGCGTACTGGATACGGGCGTCAGTTGCAGAAATGGCACCGGAGACCGTCGGAGTGGTCGAGGCACTGACCACACCGGTGATGGAAATTCTCACCCTGGCAATGCCCTCACCCTTGACCCCTTCCGCCTTCTTCATATATTCCTTGGGAGCGATGGAGAGCAACTCCGCAATATTGATCCGATCTGACTCGAGAGCAATGTCTAGACTTGGATCCCCGGACACCGTACCGATCGTCCCCTTCACAGCAAGCGCCATGTCCTGCACCGTGAGTTCACCTTCCTGAATGAGCAGCCGGTCTTCTTCTCCTTCATAGAGGAGATCAAGTCGTGATGCAAGATGGAGACCGGACACCAGAGGGGTGCTCACTGAGCCATAGCTGAATTGCTGCACAGAGCTTTCGCTTTCAATTCTCATTTCCTGCACCACTGGAAGGTACTCCATCCGGATTTTCTGGTTGAGTCCTTCGATTCGCATGGCAGAGTTCTCCTTCCTGTCCACGTACTCCACCCTTCCATCGACGATCTGGAGGTTGGACAGGAGGAAGGCGCCTCCGGCATCTGCCGCGGTCCCGACTGCCACTCTCCCTGTGTCCATCAACGCCGGGCTTCCCATGGCCGGGGGTGGTGCGTTATCAGCATAGTTGGCGATGCCGGCGGTATTGATTTCGAGAAGAATGTCCGGGCGTTCAAGAACCACTGTTGTAATTTCCAGACTTCCTTTCAGGAGTGACAGCAATCGGATGTCGAGCACAAGCCGTTCGAGTGCAAGGAACGGTCTCTTCGAGAACCCCTTCCCGTCAGGATTGGAAATGGCAAGACCGCCGACTTCGATAGCAAGCGTTGGGAAGACCGACAAATCGATCGTGTTGATGGATACTGATCGTTTTGTTTCCTCTTCGATCTTCGGAATGATAATTGCTTTTAGCCGATCACCGGTGAAATACGCCTTTACTGCAATCACTCCACCAACGAGAAGCAGGAGTGGAACAGCCAGGACAATCAGCCAGATTTTTCCTTTTCGTGTCAAAGCCATAGAGCTTCCCGCAAATGCGGTCCGGTGTGTGTGAAGTGAGCGAGAAATGAAGAAGACAATGGTGTCAATATAGACAAGTGACCTCCGAATGTCAACGAATTCTGAGCATTGTACAGGGTCGCGGGTCTCCGTTTTTTTGTCTGCGGATCTCGCGATCCTGTTCGTTGACGTAATTTGGAGCTTGTCCTTGTGCGTTCGCCGTAGCACTAAACACGGCATCTGCCCGTCATTTCAACGCGTTGATTTTCAGAACGGAATTGGTTAGTTTGATTGAAAATCTGAACCTGTGCAGCATCCATCACATCGCAACCCCGATGCCCAACCCGCTAGCAGAAAACCAGGAACGACCTGAGCAGTCGGGCCGCCCTCCCCAACAGAATCCCCCTCCTTCAGAAGAGCAGCCATCGCGCCAAGGCGGGCACCCACAGCGCATTCAAGGAGGAAAGCTGCAGAGCAGACCAAACAGACAGGAGGATGGTGGCCAGCGTCAGAACCAGGAACGACGTCAACAGAATCAGCCGCAACGACACGGCCCGGAAATCAGCGTAGTGATCCCCTTGCTGAATGAGGAGGACTCGCTGAAGGAACTCCACTCGCAGCTCAAGGCTACACTTAGCCGCATGGGGGGGCGCTACGAGCTTCTGTTTATTGATGATGGCAGTACTGACAGATCATTTCAAGTTCTCCGGGATTTGAAGCGGATCGATCACCGGATCAAGGTGATTCGTTTCCGTCGGAATTATGGCAAGTCCGCCGCCCTGGCAGTCGGCTTTGAGCATGCCCAGGGGAACATTGTGATTACCATGGATGCCGACCTGCAGGATGACCCTGCCGAGATCCCATCGCTCGTCAGGAAAATCAGCGAAGGATTCGATCTTGTGTCTGGATGGAAGAAAGTCCGCCGCGATCCAATTACCAAGACCCTCCCCTCCAGATTCTTCAATTTCGTCACCTCCATGATGACCGGCATCAGGCTTCACGATTTCAACTGCGGTTTGAAGGCCTACAAGCGCGATGTTGTAAAAACTGTCCGCGTATACGGCGAGTTACACCGCTATATCCCTGCGCTGGCGCACTGGGAAGGGTTCAAGATCGGCGAGATGGTAGTCCAGCACCGTGCCCGCAAGTATGGAAAGACAAAGTTTGGTTTCGGGCGGTTCTGGAAGGGCTTCCTCGATTTACTCACCATGTTGTTTACTACGCGCTACTTCCGCAAGCCACTACATTTGTTTGGGTTTTGGGGGATGATTGCTGTTCTGGTTGGAGTCGGGATCGATGGCTATCTTGTCGTAGAGTGGTCCCTCGGTCAGACGTCTCTCAGCAACCGTCCCCTCTTTCTCGGCGGCATCCTGTTGATCATCGTCGGAATCCAGTTCGTCTCTATCGGGTTGCTCGGCGAGATGATCAGCAAGACGGGGCAGGCACAGGAGCAGTACGCAATCAGAGATTTTATCAAGTAAACGTTTTCCTCCTGCATGGCACATTCCTGGAATTCTCTTGCGTCGGTCAAAGTTGATTGTCGTTGGTTTCGCGGGGACGTTCCCTGCTCGCCGCACAAACAGCATGGGGTCCACTGTGTGGATGCTGAAGGGCGATCCTGCACGTACTACGACCCGCGTACCGAGAACATCCTGATCATCAAACTTGGTGCCATCGGCGACGTCATCCGTACAACGCCGTTGCTGAGGCGCCTGCAGGAGCTTCATCCGCGCGCACGGTTCTGGTGGCTCACACTCACACCGGAAGTCGTTCCTGCCAGTGTCGATGTCATCCTTCCATTCACTCCGCAGAGTATCGCTTCGCTTCAAGCTGTTCACTTTGACATTATTTATAACCTGGACAAGGACAGAGAGGCCAGCGGTCTGACGACAACACTCTCAGCGGGTTTGAAAAAGGGGTTCATCTTGAAAGCTGGAAAACCCGCCCCGGCAGATAAGGACGCGGCCGCGAAGTTCATGACCGGCCTGTTCGATGACCTGAACAAGGAAAACACACGGAGTTACCCGCAGGAGATCTTCGACATCGCCGGGTTGACCTTTGCAGGCGAGCGATATATTCTTGATTCGTTCAGCAAGGATGGTTATGTCTGGAAGCTCCCGCACAAGAAGAGGCTTGTTGGACTCAACACGGGATGTGGAGGGCGATGGACGTCACGACTCTGGCCGGAAAAATACTGGGTCACCCTCGCACGAAAGCTGAAAAAGTCCGGTTATGCGCCTCTCCTTCTCGGGGGCGAGCAGGAGCATCGGAAGAACACAAGGATCGCAAGGAAGAGCGGAGCGCTCTACCTCGGCTACTTTCCGCTACGACAGTTCATCAACCTCGTGGACCAATGTCAACTCGTGGTCACCGCTGTCACCATGGCCACGCACATTACGATCGGATTGAACAAGAAGATCGTCCTGTTCAATAACATCTTCAACCGGAATGAATTTGAACTATACGGTTTGGGGGAGATACTGGAACCGGATTTTGACTGCCCGTGCTATTTCTCTCCGGTATGTCCCAACGACTGTATGCAGTATCTTTCCGTCGACCGGGTGTTCTCCACCTGCAAGAAGCTTCTTTCCACCTGACGGTATTCAATGCCGAAGCAGAAGAAAACAGCAACGCAGAACATGGCGCATGGCTTGGGCGGCACTGCGCTTCCCGACCTGAAGGATTGGCATTGCGTTGCTGTGCTTGCTCTTTGCGTCGTCCTGTTCTTTCACAAGATTCTCATAGGGCAGGCATTTTTCTGGGAAGATTTTCTCTATCAGAATTATCCGTTCCGGCATTTCGCGGCCACCTCGATGGCCACGGGTCAGATGCCTCTGTGGAATCCCTATACCTTCAATGGCATGCCGTTTCTTGCCGACATTCAGACCGCCGTCTTTTATCTTCCCTGTACCGTGCTCGCGTTCTTTGTGAGCGACGGACGGTTGAGTGCCTACTGGCTCGAGTTGGTCATCATCCTGCACTTCGTCCTTGCCGGTGTTTCGATGTTTGCACTTGCACGGTCGTTTCAACTCCACAGACTGCCATCGCTGTTCGCTGGTGCGGCGTACATGCTCTCGGGGTTCATGATCACGCACGCTATCCATCAACAAATAGTTACACTTGTTGCATGGTACCCGCTCATCGTCATGTTCTTCCGAAATGCCATTGTTGAGTTCCGATGGAGGTGGGTGTTCCTCTGTGCCCTTGCCCTCGGTCATTCCACGCTTGCGGGGTTCCCACAGCTCTCTCTCTATCTCTACTACTTTCTGTTCATCCTGTTTTTGTTCGAGCTTCTCTCCAGGCATCAATGGTCGGGGCTTCTCACCCGTGGTGCGCTGATGATGGCAACGCGGGCGGCAATAATGTTTGGGCTCTCCATCGCGGTCGCAATGATCCAGCTCCTCCCCACAAACGAGCTTGCAGAACTCTCCCAGCGTGCACAGATCACCTACGAGAAAGCCACGGAAGGGACACTCGCCTGGTCTCAGTTGATGACGCTGGTATTGCCGAAACTATTTGGCGAAGCAGGCGCGGGCGGCATGAACTACTGGGGGCCAGGGACATATTGGTACTATTGGGAGACGTGCATTTATCTCGGAATCCTCCCCCTGCTTTTAGCGGTCGTGTCGTTGATGCTGTGGAAGAAGAACGCCTATGTGAAGTTGTTGTGGGGGATTGGAGTGTTTGCGGTGCTGTTCTCTCTCGGGAACAACTTTATTCTTCACAAACTCTTCTTTGATTACATCCCGGGATTTTCACGCTTCAGGAACCCCGCCCGTATGGGGATATGGCTCGCATTTGCGGGGTCGCTCCTTTCTGCGTTCTCCCTGCAAGAGATACTCGTTGGTGGTTGGAAGAACATCAGCCGCACGAGGGTGCGCACATCGTTGCTTGTCTCGGTTGTTGCGGGCATTGTCCTTTGGTTCCTTGCGATCTCCGGAACTTTGAGTGAAACCTTCTTATTCATGAAAAATCCTCAGGCGTTCGCGTTCGTGAAGAAGGAAGCTCATCAGTCGCTTCTCTTTCTTCTTCTTTCCGGCGGAACGCTGTACAGCCTCGTCGTTCGACCGACGTGGGCGAAAGCTTCAGGGCCGGCACTCGTTGCGATCCTATTCCTCGACATGATGACCTTCGGCTCATCACAGAATACAGCGAAGCTTAACCCCGCCGATTACTTCGGAAGATCCGGAGCCCTGATTTCGTTCCTGAAGAACCAGGGAGCCTCGGAGATCTTCCGGGTGAACACCCGCACTTCCCAAGGGATGGTCATCGATCGGAACCAGGGAATGGTAGACCGCATCTTTACTATGGAGGGGTACACACCTCTCGTGCTCCAGCGCGTCTACGCACCATATGGGACAGCCGATCAAACGTACGACCTTCTGAACGTCAAGTACCGGACCGTCGCCGAC
>DASRUE010000276.1:0-7170 GCA_035687895.1 Bacteroidota bacterium
CCATGTACCCAGCAAGTCATCTGTTTCAGCCCAATGGATTGCCATCGCATCTGGTCCCTGCATTGGACGATGAAGCAGGAGAAGCTTTCCGTTTATACGCCCGGGGAAAAGCATCGCGTTCTTGTTATCCAGCCCGGTGAAGTCACCCTTGAGGAGCCCATGCTTCTCCCAATGCACGAAGTCGATAGTCGAGGCCGCGGCAATGCGGATCCTGTTGTTTGGAGTACCTGAACCGTATGCACAATACAGCATTACATATCGATCCCCGATTCGGGTGATCCGTCCATCCTCCGCTCCCAGGTTCTCATATTCCCGATCTGGTTGGATCACCGGCTCCGTGTGCCGGGCCAGGAGCCTGAGATCAGCAGTAAGAACGGCGAGCCCAATGGACGAACGCGTGTAATCATAGTCTGCTGTCCTCTTCCCCTGTGCCCGGTATAAGAGGAAGCAAAGAGCCCGCTCCCTCTTCAATCCTGCTTTGGTCTCTTCGTTAAAGGGGAGCAATTGAATAATCGACGCAAGCTCGCTCCTGTCGTTTACATACGCACAGGCCGGGTTGAACGTGACCTTGTTCTCCCACGGATGGGATGCAACCGCCCGGATGATTGGCAGGCCGCTGTTGAGGCGCTGAACTATTGGCAGTACACTCTCTTTGTTATTCATGGCTGGTTATGATATTCGATCCATTTCAACTTCAGACGTTTCTTCAGCTCATGTGTCGTCAAACCGGATCTGAACCGCACAACTTTGGAACCTCCCGCATCAATGTCGAAGTAGTTGTCATCGAAGAAAACATCCTCCCCACGAATCTCCACCCTGACGTTCTTCGCGAAGTGTGTTGACTTGATGTTCAATGTCCATTCACCATCCTTGCCGGACGTCAACGGTGTTGTCAACAGTGTTGTCAGCTTGGTTTTCGGCAGAAGGAGGTGCTTCGGTTCATGCAAGAAGTAGCGTTGCTCAGAGGACAGGCCGTCTGCGGTCAATAGGCGGCCGGAGAAGTAGTGCCTGGCGGAATCGTGCTTCGCAAACCGGAGCAGGTCGACTTCACATACCTTCGAGGACGAGTTTGCTCTCACATGAAGTTTGAGCCTCTTCGCCCAGATCCTCTTCCCAACAAATGAACGAAAGCCAAGATCTAGTGTGACCGAGGCGGCTTTCAACGCATCATTCGTGACCCAGACCTCCAGCGCGTTCCCTGATTTCTTAAAGCTCAAAAGAACTGGCGCAAAGAACCTCTTTGCAAAGTAGTATCCCGCCTTGGGCCGCAATGCAGCATCGATCACCGCCCAACTGCTGACAGGCCAGCAATCGTTGAGCTGCCAGAAAAGCGAGCCCGCGGTTTTGAACTTTCGCCGGCGCCAATGCTCAACAGCAAATTTGAGCGCGTCCCCCTGGACAAGCTGCCCCTTGTAAATGAAGTCATCGAACGACGTTCCCACCCGATAGTGCGCCGACAGGAATCGAAACAGGCGTTCCGGTCCCTCCATTTTCTTGTTGTGGTGCTCCATGAACCGGCTTTGGGGGTGACGGTCGGAAGGAACACTCACCTCATCGAACGTCTCGCGGTTCGCGGGCGCCTGGAAGCCAAACTCGGCTACGAAGCGCGCATTGTCGTTCTCGTACTCCCTGTAGTCTTTCCACAAGTCCCATACTGTCCACTGATGATGCGTTCCATTCGATTCGGCATTCGGGAATCCTTCTCCGAACGGGGAGCTGCGCCAGTATGGCCGCGTCCCGTCGTGCCGGGCAACTACGGACGGAAGGATGTCACGGAAGATCTTCGCCCCCCGCAGATCGTCGGGAGTTTTGCCGGGGTTTTTGGCGCAGAAGTCGTATTCACATTCGTTGTTGCCGCACCAGACAACAATGCCCGGATGATTCCTCAGCCTCTTCGCCACCTTCTCTGCTTCTTCCTTCGACTGCTTCAGGAACCACGGCTGCTCGGGATACTCTCCGCAGGCATACATGAAATCCTGCCACACCATAAGCCCAAGCCTGTCGCACAGAGTGTAGAAGATATCCTGCTCGTAGATACCGCCGCCCCACACACGGATCATGTTCATGTGCGCATCTTTGGCAAGGTGCAACAGTGTCCTGTACGTCGAGTCTGCGATGCGAGGAATGAAGGTATCACAAGGAATCCAGTTCGCACCTTTGCAGTAGATTTTCTTGCCATTGATCTCAATGATGAAAGATTTGCCTTCGGTGTCTTTCTCCTGAACGAGATGCACGATACGAAGCCCAAACGGGACCTCAAGCCGGTGGATTTCCCTTCCATCCTTGCGAAGCGAGAACAGAGCATCGTACATCGGCTGGCCACCGTACCCGTTGGGCCACCAGAGCTTCGGTTTCGCAATGCGGAACGTTGTTCTGACCGTATTGCCACGCACAGCAGAGGTCTGCTCTGCGTACGACTGCTCACCGGTTACGAGCATCCTGACCGACAGTCCGGCACTCCGAACGCGTTCGACTTCGACAGAGACCTGGACGACAGCTTCACGACTGTTCAGCGTAAGGACCTTCACGTGCGGGTGCACCAAGCGGGCATGTGAAAACAGTTCGAGCGAGATGTTCCGCCAGATGCCTGATGTCGTCAACTTCGGACCCCAATCCCACCCGTATGAGTACTGCGCCTTTCTGACGTAGACCCGATGAGGCTCGAGCGCCACCCGCAGCGCCCCGTGTTTTTTCTCGACTGCCTTCGGGCGGATCGAAGGCGAATCGAACACGATCTTGATTGTGTTCTTCCCGGGACGAAGATAGCGCTTCACATCCAACCGGTGCTCGACAAACATGTTCGACGTTTCACCAACGACTTTTCCATTGATGCGAATTTGTGCATACGTGTCGAGACCTTCGCACACAAGCTGGATGGCATCCTGAGTGAGCAGCGAGGTCGGAATTGTGAATTCACGTTTGTAGACCCATTGCTGCTGATCCACCCATTGAACATCCTTCTCATTCATGCGATAAAACGGGTCAGGAATCTTCCGGTATGCCAGAAGATCCGTGTGGACCGTCCCGGGGACTTTGGCAGGCATCCACCGCAGGACACTCCGAAGGCCTCTTGGAAGAGTTTTATAAACATCGACGGCCTTGAACTTCCACTTGCCAGTCAGATCAATTCTTTGCATGCAACATCAGTCAGGTTTGAATGAGAATCATTTGAGAAGCAACATTTTTCTTGTAAGGGTTGCTGTCCGCGTCTTGAGGCGATAGTACAGTACACCGCTGGAGAGCAATGGGGCGTCGAATGTCATAACATGTGTGCCGGGCCCTAATTTCCCATCAACAAGGGTTGCAAGCTCACGGCCGAGCACGTCGTAGACCTTCAGGCTCGCGTAGTCTGCTGTTGGTAATTGAAAACGGATCCGCGTTGACGGGTTAAATGGATTCGGAAAGTTCTGATCAAGCAACAACCGCGTCGGAGTTGTCTCGTATTCACTATGTACACTGGTCGTCCACGACGCAAGATTCATGATCTGCTGGACGGAGAGAGCATAATTGTAGATCCTGATATCGTCCAGGATCCCCTGAAAATTGTATCCGGCATCAGTTGGCAGCATCTGGCCTATGGTGACGTCGATCGGTGTCTGAAGAATTGAACCGGACCACGAGTCAAAGGCGTCTAACTCACCGTTAAGATATACTTCCAGGTCCGAACCATCGTACCACACGGTAATATTGTATACGGAATCGACGATCAGCTCCGACTCCGAATCCAGGTCTTTGACGCCGGTACTGGTCTTGACCGTCCATCGAAGCTTCCGATTGGAGATGGACGTTTTCCACCGGTTCTGCCAGCTTCCGTGAGAGATGGGATGCTGCTCTCTCGTAAAGAATGCCCCCACCTTCATCCAGAAGTTGATAGTCATTGATTGCTGAAAGCTGAGCGATGCACTCGTCGGAACCAGGATGTTGGCGTTTGACCCGTTGAAGAAGTAGGCACTATTTGCAACACCATGCCGGTCAGAGGTCAGTACGGCGTTATTTGCCGTGCCGTTGTTGTTAAAGCCGCTCGAGTCACTTGGGTTTCCGCTGAATGGATAAAAGGCAACAAGATCACCAGTTTGAGTTTGAGAGAAGTCCCGTACCTCAATGCCAATGCTGTCAATTGAAGAACCGCCACGTCCATCCTCCACGCGACAGAACACGATATGGTTACCTGCAACCGAAGGTGCCGTCCATGTCGCAGTGGATCCATTTCCGGTGATCAGGCCTCCTGTTGCGCTCCAGTTGTATGAAAGAGTATCCCCATCCGGGTCCGACGCGGTACATGTAATCTGGCTTCCCGCATTGAGATCGATCTTCCTCGGACGGGCAACAAAGCTCGAGATGATCGGAGGAAAATTGAAGAAGTCCACAACTTGAACGAATGTCGTCGCAGTATCCCGACCACCATGAACGTCATCGATGACACAACTGATCGAGAAACTCCCCAGGGTATTCGGGGCAGTCCACACGACATTGGACCCGCTCCCCGTGATAACGCCCCCATCTGCATTCCAGAGATACTGAAGTGTGTCACCGTTCCGATCTGTGGCCGTGCAAAACATCTGGGTACTGCCTCCACGCAGAACTGCTGAAAGCTCAGGCGCAAGGCTCTTAATTCTCGGCGGATAATTGCTGACGGGCTGGCCGGAGCGATAATCAACCACGATACCATTGATCAGCATCCTGTCGAGATCGTAACTCACCGAACCTCCGGAAGGAGTTATCGCAATAAGTACGGCACTGTTGGGAGGTATCGTGAATGAGGTCATGCCGCTGATGCCTGTACTCAAAAAAGAATTCGTAACACCGTCGTATAGATCATGCTGCCCGCCGCCAACATCGATGTTGACGGATTCCGAAACACCGTACGGATTGAAATAGAGATACGTCGGATATGCGGCTGCGTGGAAATAGTCCGTCTTCAACGCATCAAGCCGAAGGATCATCGGCACGTTCGTCGTATCGATGATGCCGCCAAGAATGCCGACATGGGACGAGCCATAGAGTGAGAGGTTCGTCAGTCCTCCACCACTGCCGATGAAGTCACCCGTTGCGAAAGGACTGACACTGTTGCGGGTTTGGCGCAGAGCTTCATAGGCAATGTAGGAATTGGGATCATACTGTTGCGCCCACGGGTAGCTGTCCTGATGGTTGGAAGGTAATGAATTCGGATAGAAGAGTCGGGCGGCGTTCGCTGCATTCAGCACCCACTTGCCGATTGCCCGCGCAAAACGGTCGTCGTAACGAACCATCGGAACAAGAGCGCCGACCTGCTCGAATGTGTTCATGGCAAACGCGTAGTCGTTCGATCCATTCACTTCGCCTATAAGCCCGCTGCAATCGTAGCCGCCCCAGTTGCCGACAATCGCACCCCACGAGCGCAGGGGACCGACGTCGAAATTCCAGTTGACTATCCGTTGCACATCGTACGTTGTGCCGAGCTCGGCGTTCATCCGTGCGGCAATGTATGTCCCGTACGCAAGCTGCAGCTCGTACGATGGATTCGAACCATAGCCATTGAGAAATTCCATCGCCCACTCGGCGCCGATCCGATATTTCGCACTGTCGGTTCTGATGTATGCATTGTAGAACAGCCAGGCCAGAGCTCCCGCAGCCTCCGGCTCAAGCACACCGTTGTCGTACGGCGTCATCGTCTGCAGGAACCAACCGCGGTGATCCATGTTTGGCACTTGCCACGGAGTCGTTCTTCCTCCCATTGCTCTCGCTGCTTGAAGCCATCTATCGGCAACCGTCGTGAATTGATAGTTGAAATCGCCCGTGCCCGGATACAGATGCTGGAGTTGGTAGAAGAACACATTCGGCATCGTTTCGTACCACCAATCGTCGCCCGAATCATCGACTGGATGGTTCTTGTAGACATTCTGAGATGCGCGGCGGTTAAACCATTCCTCCGCCATCAGCGGCCAGTTGTACCCGTTCTGGTTACTTTTGTTTATCCCGCTTAACGATGCACCGACAACCGCCGGCAGCGTGTTGATACCTTCTGCAGATCCCGGAGCTGTCGTCCCGACAACAGTATGCAACCCGAAGCTGTTATGGTTCGGATAGTTGATGGTACTTGTATTCAACCAGATCAACGGAAGGTACTGGCCGGTGCGGCCAAAGTCGAAGACGAGCGAATCATACCCGAGCGCCACCTGTTTCCAGTCGCGCATAAGGTATGGCGATGGCATGTTGGGCATCTGCTCGATGCGGGGAATCGTGATTTGCTGGGCAGACGCAGTTGTAAAGAGGAACACTGCTACTGCAAGCATAACAACTACTCGATCAAACACACGCACTCTCCAGTCGGCTTAGTTGTTGCAACAAAGCATGCCGTTTCCCCATCAGAACAATTCATTTCATTTTCAACTGATACTTCTTACTCTTCTCTCCCTCCAATCGAGCTTCGACAACGCTTTTGCAAGCTCATTTCCACTCCGGCGGTCTCTGCAACACGAAGCCGTCCGCCTTTTGCACTTTTTCCGGAAAAACGCTCTTCGCCAAATTTGCACGGCCGATCTGAATGAAACCATGGGCCAGACGCTGCAACTGTGCAGAGTGACGTTGCGGAGGAAATACAGCGATTACCCGTTTCTTCGGGAACAGATTCTTGATCGCCTGAATCGGGGCAGTGAGATCACTATCGGCGGAAACCAGAAACGCAACGTCAAACAGATCCTGATATGCATCAGACATAATTTCGACTGCAATATTTACATCGGTCATTTTCTCGCTTGGAATCATCGCCTTGTTGCCACACTTTCGGCATCGTTGGGGGTTTGCTTGATAATGACCGTAGTACACACGTAGATCGTTCAGTGTCTCCAGTGCTTCAATAAAAATAGATTGCCTTCGCTGTTTATCGGCGGGGTAGGAAATGCGGCTGGTAAAGTACTTCGTAAACACAAGGTCCTGGTTCGCTTTGAGAAGGTTTTGCGCCATTGCTTGCAGATTCAACCAGTAAAATCTCTTCATGCTTGCGGACTTTAGCCCAAAGTAGAGATTAAACCCATCAATGTAGGCTATGACACGCTCGTTCATAACTTCAATGCCGTTTGTTTTTTGTCCGGTCATGTTGTATATTGTGAGTGAAGTTTAACAGCACCGACGTGAGTAGCGTCGGTCCGACGGCTTCAGGATCCCGCAAGGCGGGACTGGAGCCGTTTCTGT
>DASRUE010000277.1:0-2846 GCA_035687895.1 Bacteroidota bacterium
TCCGAGCGCGTATGCAGTGTCACCGGACGGAGTGAAGATCACGTCGTCGGCGCGACCGCCGACAAGGAGCGACCAGTTCACACCGCCATTGGTACTCCGGTAAAGTCCACCGGATACTCCCAGACTCGTTCTGTTCCCCAGAGCGGCGAGGAGTTCATTGGGGTTGTTTGGACGGATAGCGAGTCTTGAGAAGAACGAGAGCGATGGGAGGCCTGCCGTGTAGTTCGTCCATGTGTTGCCGCCGTCGGTCGACTTCAACAGGCCGCGTCCATAGTAGGACGCCGCGCTGTACGTCGCCTCCCCCGTTCCAAGGTAAATGACGCTCGTGTTGGTTGGGTCAATCGCAAGTGAGCCCGAGGAGAGCGACGCTTCCCCATGGGTCTTTGACGTCCAGTCGAGCCCGCTGTTAGTGGATTTCCACACACCGCCGAATGCCGCGCCCAGATACACAATCGATGGGTTCGTCGGGTCGTACTTGATAGTAGTGATACGGGAAGAAATGTTTCCGTAGGAAAAATAGAATCCTGATGTGGGGCCGATGTTCGTCCATGTTATGCCGTTGACGCCGAAAAACCCTTGCGCGACCCTCATCTGGTCTCTCTGACGGAGAGCATTGGCGTGCGCATCCTCGGGAAGGGCGTTGAACGGATACATCCGTTGCTCATAGAACCAACGCTCGCGATTGAAGGCGTTGCGCCGCTGGGTGTAGGCATCTGCCTGATCGTATGGGTTATTAGGAATTGAAAACTCCTGGCCATGCAGCGAACTTGTAACCAGAACGACCACCAGTAGCAGCGCATGTTTCATATTGAACACCCTCACAAGTGAAGGACAGAAAGTGACTTTATGATTTCCTATATATGAACTTTTTTCAACATACTCAACGAGAAGCAACCCCCGGTGTACCGCCATTCTCAACACGGTGTCAGAGTTCCCTTACAGCCTCAATGAAATGCCTGCAACAAAATATGCCTTGCATAATTAGGGCAATTTGGTTATCTTTTGGCCCTGAAATTCGCGGTTCTGCCGTAGGGGTCCCCCTCAACGCTGCATAATCCCGATCCCATTCTTTTCGGATCAACGAGAGCGAATAGTCCAGGATGGCTGATTTCAAGTTGTTTTCAGGACGCTCGAATCGTCCCCTCGCAGAACGGATAGCGGAAGTTATCGGGCAGCCGCTGGGTCAATGTGAGATCAAAACCTTTAGCGACGGGGAGATCTGGGTCAAGTACAGCGACAACATCCGCGGGAGTGATGTCTTCATCATCCAGTCGACAAATCCACCCGCAGAGAATCTGTTGGAGTTGTTGGTAATGATCGATGCCGCCAAGCGGGCATCAGCTCGAAAAGTGGCGGCGGTCATTCCCTACTTCGGGTATGCCCGTCAAGATCGGAAAGATCAGCCCCGCGTCTCGATCACGGCAAAGCTCGTCGCCAATTTGATTACGAAAGCCGGGGCGGACAGAGTGATTACCATGGACCTGCATGCACCGCAGATTCAGGGGTTCTTTGATATACCGGTTGACCACCTCTACTCTTCGGCAATCCTGGTGAAGCATTTTAAGAAACGACGGATTCAGAACCTCGCTGTCGCTTCGCCCGATGTCGGCGGGATAAAGATGGCGCGGGCGTACGCCAAACGGCTTGAAGCAGAATTGATTGTGATCGACAAAAGGAGGCCGCGGCAGAACGAAGCAGAAATCATGAATGTCATCGGTGAGGTCGAAGGCAAGAACATTCTCATCGTTGACGATCTCGTGGATACAGCGGGAACACTCTGCAATGCTGTGAATGCACTGCAACAGGCCGGGGCAAAGGACGTGTTCGCTGCGAGTACACACCCGGTGTTATCCGGAGGCGCCTATGACCGGATCAATGGGTCGAACCTGAAGAAGATTGTTGTGACAGACACAATACCGCTGCGGATGCAGTCGCCAAAGATTGAGATAGAATCTGTTGCACATATTTTTGCGGAAGCGATGAAGCGGACATTCAAACATTTGTCCATCAGCTCGCTTTTCGATGTGGATAAAGGTTAACATTCGAATTTGAAGAGGAAATGCCATGTCAGAAATTGTCTTGAACGCTGAGATCCGGGAAGTAACCGGAAAACACGCCAAGTATGCGCGCAAGGAAGGAAAAGTCCCGGGTATTTTCTACGCCCACGGAGAGAAGAACATTACCATTAATGTTCCGAAGTTGAGCCTCGATCCGCTCATCTATACCTCGGAGACACATGTCATCGATCTCCGCCTGAGCGATGGGACCGCGAAGAAGGCGATTCTCCGTGATGTCCAATTCGACCCTGTGTCCGACCGGGCGATCCATTTCGATCTGCA
The DNA here is from genome assembly GCA_035687895.1 of Bacteroidota bacterium. GTDB lineage: Bacteria > Bacteroidota > Ignavibacteria > UBA10030 > UBA6906 > JAERML01. Next base: position 2,340 of record DASRUE010000277.1, read on the forward strand.
GGGACTTCGTGAGAACGAGAAGCTGACGCTCGAGATCCCGATTGTCCTTACCGGTGGCATTCCCAAGGGTGTTCGTGATGGCGGACTTGTCCAGCACATGATTCACAAATTGAAGGTCTCCTGTCTCCCGAAAGACATCCCGGGCAGGATTGAACTCAACATCGGAGAGTTGGAGATCAACCACTCTCTCCATGTCAAAGATTTGAATGTCCAAAATGTAACAATCCTGGAAAACCTGGACAGTCCAGTTGTCAGTATAGTTCCGCCGACAGTGGTGAAGGAACCCGAACCGACTGCCGTGGTAGAGGCGGTGCCGACCGAGCCGGAAGTAGTGGGCAAGGGGAAGAAGACAGAGGAAGGTGAAGAAGGAGAAGCGGCTCCTCCAGCGAAGGTTGAGGCAAAACCCGCTGCCAAGGAAGAGAAGAAAAAGTAACACGCCTTCATTTGCACAGTGGCCGCCCTTCTTGTTGTTGGCCTGGGAAATCCGGGCTCAGAGTATGAGCAGAC
>DASRUE010000278.1:0-4344 GCA_035687895.1 Bacteroidota bacterium
GGTGCATCTAGGAGGACGGTCTGTTGAGACTCGTTCACAGGATTCGAGAGGATGGAAGGTTGATGGACTGTGTAGAAATATACTCAAGTGATGTCAAAATTCCACAACAAAAGAAATCGATTTTCTGGTTCTCGTCTTTCCGGGCTCATGGAGCCGAGTTCCGGCTTGCATTTTATGGCACAACTTTTATAGTTACCTGTGTAGGCGAGCGAGCGTTGACAACCTTTCTTCATTCCATTTTGTCAGGAGGATTAGATGGAGCGTCTGAACCTGGAAACCTTTCTCTCTGGCGCGCGCGATATGGAAGCAATGCAGTATGTGGTGCTGCAACGTTTGAAAGGATACTACGATGAGTTCTCCCACAACAGACTGTACCCCGGACTGGGTGACCTGATCCAGTTGGTCTCACTGTTTGACGATCTCATTCAGAAGAAGACGGACCTCCAGGGGCTTCTCCCTCATCGTCTGAAGGAGTTGGACATCGAGAACCAACGCCTTGTGTATGAACCTGTGCAGGGAAACGACGCCGAGTTTGACAAGGCGATGGACCTGATTCTCTGGGCATTGCCCCATCTGAAAAAGGCAATTGAAGAAGGAATGGATATCTACAACTTTGTCGACGAGCATGTGGTGATCGAAGAGGTGGGCATCCTCCCTGTCTATCGTGAAGAGGGCTACTGGTTTGTCCCGGACATGAAGATCTCGCGGCTGCACCTCCTTCGTTACGAAGTCTCCCTCTTTGCAGCGTCGACCGAACGGTTCCGGACACTGAAGACACGGCTTCTGGAATCACTGGAGCTGGTTCTCGTGCACCGTTCCCCGGAGTCCATCAAGCTGGAACTAATGAAGAAATATCACGACTTGCCGAACCCGGCCACGTATGTCTGCGAGACCGATCTTGATTTCCCCTACGTCGAAACCATCCTTCCTATCGCCAAGCGGAAGTTCATGACTCAACTCTTTTCCTGACCGCTGAATGCGTTGGCTGTTGATCTCCTGTCTATTCGGTTCTGTAGACCGATGAGAGTATACCGTTGTCCGATTTGCTCCCAGCGTGTTCCCGCATTGCTTCATGATTTCACATCTGAGGGTGAAGCGAAAGTCGTTGCCAAACTGAGGATTCGCCATCCATACTGGAGCGAACGTGAAGGGCTGTGCGAACGGTGTTTGTACCTCAACGAGTTCGACACTTTCGAAGAGCATTTTGCCACGATGGCGCATGGTACGCTGTTCCGCCGACGCGTTGGAAATCCCTTTGCCCTTCTCCCCACACCTCTACGACTTAACACCGACCCGCGGTTTGCCGGGCGTGGCGTTACCATCGCATTCATTGATTCGGGATTCTATCCTCATCCTGACCTGACCAGGCCGCAGAATCGCATTCGTGCGATTGTGGATGTGACCGGGGAGAGAAAGCCGCAAAGGTACTTCCGCACCCCTCATCCGGAAAGCTGGCATGGAATGATGACATCGGTTGTTGCAGCAGGCAATGGCCACCTCTCGGACGGGCTCTATCGTGGAATCGCCTCGGAGGCGGAAGTGGTTCTTATCAAGGTGATGGATACAAGAACCGGGAGGATTAACACCGAGAATATCACCCGCGGCCTGCGCTGGGCAATTGACCACCATGAAGAGCACAGCATCCGCATTATCAGCATTTCGGTGGCCGACGACGAACCGGTGGCGTCCGATGAAAGTCCGGTTGATCGGGCTGCGGAGGAGGCGGCAAGCAAAGGAATCGTTGTCGTTGCCGCAATTGGCAATACACCGGAAAAACCTGTCGTTCCTCCCGCAAGCTCACCTTCCGTGATTACCGTCGGGGGCTTGGATGACCGTAACGAAGTCTGGCATGAAAAGAGAGTCATGTACCATTCGACGTACGGCAAAACGGTCGACGGACATGCAAAGCCGGAGATCATTGCGCCGGCAATCTGGGTTGCGGGACCAATCCTCCCCGGAAGTGACCAGCACAACGAATCAGAGGCATTATTCAAATTGCTGGGTTCCCACACGACCATAGGTGTTCGGCAGTTCGAAACCCTCAGTAAAGACATTCCCGGAATCCCGATAGAGCTCCGCAAAGGTGGTTGTGAAACGTGGGTGGCAGAACGGATTAAAGAGAAGAGCTATATAGCACCTGCGTACAAGAACGTGGATGGGACTTCGTTCGCCGCGCCCATTGTCAGTTCCGTCATTGCCCAAATGCTGGAAGCCATGCCCGACCTGTCTCCAAACGACATTCGTCGGATTCTCATGGACACCGCGCAGCCAGTTAAAGACGCACCCATTGAGCAGCAGGGCTCCGGCGTGTTGAACCCACGCGCTGCCGTTCACCGTGCACTTGGTCAGCGTGCTCCTTCAAATGTTCCCGGCGCGTATCGTACCGACAGTGGCATTGTGTTCGTTTACCACAACCGTGTCCCTCGGACGGTCGCACTCGCCGGTGACTTCAATAGCTGGGACGTTACGAAAAACCATTTTGATGAGTTGGAGAACGGCGTGTGGAGTTGTTGGCTCCCTCTCCCGCCTGCCAGTATGTATCACTACAAGTTTGTCATTGACCGCGCGGTATGGATCGAAGACCCATCCAACCCGTTGAAGGACCCGGATGGGTATGGTGGTTGGAACAGCCAACTGGTAGTGTAACAGCTCGAAGGCTTGCAATCCTCCATAAATTCCCTTATCCTACGGCATGAAGATGTGCGTCGGGTCTCCTTCCTCGAGACTCCGGCCCTCCCGCTAACGACAGCCACACCCACAAACTCGGAGTCAGCAATGGCAAAGACTGCCCCCACAGCGAAGCCAAAAATCGGCAAAGCCTCTTCACTCGACCCGCTGATTGAAAAACTGAACTCCTTCTCCGCTGACAACTACTGGGACCTTGGAAAATTTCTTGTAGAAAAGCTTGTCCCCACCGCGTTGAAAGAAGGGATCTTTGGAGAGCAAATCCTCAAGCGCATGGCGGATGTCCCCGGCTTCAAGTTCCCCTACTCGATGCTCAAGCAGTGCCATATGTTCTACACCTACTACCCCGATGTCGAGAAAAGGCCTCTGCCCGAGATTTTCTACTTCGAGCTGGCAACAAAGGTGGATGACCAACGCAGGCGTGATCAGTACGAACGGATGGCCATCAACAACAAATGGACAATCTCCGACCTGCAGAAGAAGATCCGCGAGGATGAATTTGCCCGGCGAGAGGACGAACGGACAAAGTTCGGATTTGATCTGAAAGAACGAAACGTGTGGACGGTCGATATGCCCGATCCGCGCTTCGGGAAATCCGGCTACAAAGGACGGCTTCCAGGGCAGATTGTTGCCAATGCTCTTTATTACTACACGAATCCCGGTGCCGTCGTGCTCGACCCGATGGCAGGCAGCGGAACCACGGGGGATGTCATTGATTCCATTCCGTACTTCAGCGGCTACCGATACAAGATGTACGACCTCGATCCTACAGACGATCGCATCGGTCGGGCCAATATCCTCCTCACCGGCATTCCCGAGCAATCGGGAACGTTTGACTACGTCTTTCTCGATCCACCTGCTGACTTCTACCCGCGTGGCGACGACTCGGACTTCTCCGCCAGTGCAGCGAAGGCCGACACGATGATGAAATTCAAGTCCCTCGGCCGCGAAAGTGCGCGAACCCTGAAGCAGGGAGGACGACTGTCCGTCGTTGTGGAAGCGTCCACCGGCAGCTTCGGTGTGATTGATTTCCCCTTCGAGGTTGCAGCGATGATGAAAGAGTTCGGGTTGACGGAGGTTGGGAAAGTCTACCTCCCCCGCCGCGGTGATGCAGCCAGAGTGCGGGCAAGAACCTCAACGGAAGGGATGAAGGCCATGACTTCCGATTGCCGTGAACTGCTTACGTTTGAGAAACGCTAGCCTGATCGGAAAAAGCGTATGAAGGATCGGAAGAAGAAAACCGAGCAGGAAATCTCCAACGACATTGGTGCCCTCAGGGGATGGTCGCTGGTGAACGGCAAATTGCACAAGGAGTTCAAGTTCAGAAGCTTTGTCGAGGCATTCGGTTTTATGACGAAGGTGGCGCTGATTGCCGAGGGTATGAACCATCACCCGGAGTGGTTCAATGTCTATAATCGGGTGACCATCGACCTTATGACGCATGACGCGGGCGGGATCAGTAATTTTGATTTTGAGTTTGCCGCCAAAGTCGAAGAACTTCTTTCCTCGGGAACCTGACGCTACTCATTCATCTCCCTTCACTTCAGTCGGGATGAACTTCAGGACCGGTAGCGCAAGCAGCGACACCCCTGCCATCACGGTGAAGGCCACCGGATAACTCCAGTTCGCGATCAATCCTCCCACAACAAATGCCGCCCA
>DASRUE010000279.1:0-2738 GCA_035687895.1 Bacteroidota bacterium
GGCTGTTTGTTTCCTCGAGAAAGGTATGGTATATCCCGAACTTCGTTGCTGCGAACACGGAATCAGCAGGAGCCGCGGGTTTGCCCGGACAACCTGGCTCCAGGATTGTCTGCGTTGCCAATCTCCGGCCGCAGAAGGATCATACGAATCTGCTGCGAGCGATGAGAGTAGTGCTCGAGGAAATGCCCGCGGCTCACCTGATTCTTCTGGGAGACGCAAAGGATCCTGTTTATCGAGATCGGATCTTGGGAGAGATGACAAAGGATGGGTTGGAGGGACACGTAACCTGGCTTGGTCCTCGCAGTGATGTCCCGGCTATCCTGAAAGGATGTGATATCGGTGTTGTGGGTTCGAACTCGGAAGGACTTCCACTGGCGTTGATTGAATATGGAATGGCTGGGCTCGCCGCGGTTTCGACTCGTGTAGGCCAATGCGAGGAAGTCCTTGATAACGGTAAAGCAGGATTGCTCGTTGAACGGTCGGAGCCGCAACTTCTAGGTAAGGCGATGCTCTCACTGTTGAAGTCATCGAAGTTGCGAACAGATCTCGGACAGCGACTTCTCGCACGCGTCCGTGAGATGTACAGCAAGGAGGCAATCATCCAGAAGTTCTGCGATGTCTACGATCAGGTGCTGGAAGGGGAATTTGAAGTGAAGGCGAAGCGATGAACCAGGCTGGGACAAAGTCCGTCTTGTTGGTGGGCAACTTCTTGTCCGAGTCGATGGTCTACGGTTCGGTTGGGGAGGCACTTGCAGGTCGGTTGTCTTCGAGGGGGTGGACGGTGTTCACCACATCGGACAAGATCAACAAACTGACGCGCATGCTGGACATGCTCCATTCAGTCTGGAGGCATCGCCATGAGTTCCGCCTTGTGCATGTCGATGTCTTCAGCGGGTCCGCCTTCCTCTGGGCGGAATTGGCGTGCTGGGTGTTACGCAGAGTTCACAAGCCGTACGTGCTAACTCTTCGGGGAGGAAACCTCCCGGCGTTTTCCAAGAAAAATGCCAGGCGCGTTCAACGCCTGTTTCGCTCAGCGTCCGCGATCACCAGTCCTTCGCGCTACCTTCTTGAAAAAATGAAGGCCTATCGTGATGACATTGTCTTGCTTCCCAACCCACTGGATCTTGATCGTTACCCGTTTCGGCTACGCGCACGGGCAGGCCCTCGGCTGGTATGGTTACGTGCGTTTCACGATATCTACAATCCGTCACTGGTTCCCCGGATGCTCCTTGAACTCGTCAATGACCATCCCGACATACAGATTGTGATGGTGGGACCGGACAAGGGAGATGGCAGCCTGCAGGAGACGCAGCACGAGGCGTCAAGGCTTGGTGTAAGAGACCGCATTTCTTTCCCCGGCCCAATTCCAAAGAAGGACTTGGTGCCTTGGTTTGAAAAAGGTGACATCTTCATCAATACCGCCAACATTGACAACACACCCACCAGTGTCCTGGAGGCCATGGCATGCGGATTGTGCGTGGTAAGCACCAATGTTGGAGGCATTCCATATCTCCTTGATCACGGATCTGATGCGCTCCTGGTACCTCCAGGGGACCCCATTGCTATGTCGGCGGCAGTGCATCGATTGTTGACGGAACATGACTTGGCTGAACGTCTCTCATTGAATGCGAGGAGAAAGGCAGAAGGGTTTGCCTGGGCGATTGTGTTGCCTCAATGGGAAAACCTGTTCATGCAGGTAGCGGAAGTATGGCACTGAGTTACCAGCTACTACAATGAGGAGATGAAACATCATATGGCTCACAGGTCTCATCAAAAGGCAGTCTTAGAAACCCTCCCCGCATCTCGCACTTCCAGGGAATTGAAAAAAAGGGACGACCAAAAGTCGATTCTCATGATCGGCAACTTCATGTCGGAGGGGGGAGAGAAGTCAAATCAGAATTATACAGTGGCTAAGGCGAAGAGGTTCAAGGCACTGGGCTGGACTGTGTATACCGCGTCGGACAAAGAGAACCGGTTACACAAACTGGCCGATATGTTGGCTGCAGTATGGCGAGAACGAAGTAACTACGCAGTGGCACACGTAAGTCTCTTCAGTGGTCCGGCGTTTGTTTGGGCTGCTGCTGTATGTCTCTTGCTCAAGTTGTCTCGAAAGCCGTACGTTGTGACACTTCATGGTGGCGACCTCCCCCGCTTTGCACAGAAATGGCCCTGGCCTGTGAAGAAGTTGTTACGAGGAGCCAAAGCCGTGACAACTCCTTCGAGCTACTTGAGTGTTGCCATGAAGCCCTTCCGGGATGATGTGGATATCATTCCAAATTCCTTGGACATTAAGTCATATCCGTATGATGTCCGCGAAAAACCGCGGCCGCAACTGATATGGCTGCGTGCGTTTCATACCATCTACAATCCTGTTCTTGTGCCGCGCGTATTGGCCAAGCTCGTACGGGATTTTCCTAATCTTCAGATGCTGATGATCGGCCCGGATATGGGCGATGGGAGTTTCAATGACACGAAGCAGCTGGCCTCGGCATTGGGAGTGGACCATAAGATCTCTTATCCTGGCCGGGTTCCGAAAAAGGATGTACCACGGTGGTTGAGCAAGGGAGACATTTTTCTCAATACCGCGAACATAGACAATACGCCAGTGAGTGTGTTGGAAGCGATGGCATGTGGCCTCTGTGTGGTGAGTACAAACGTGGGGGGAATGCCCGCGCTGGTTGATCACGAACGTGACGGACTGCTCGTTCCGGCGGAGGACCCTAATGTCATGGCGGATG
>DASRUE010000280.1:0-2492 GCA_035687895.1 Bacteroidota bacterium
TGGAACAAACCCCGTGGCAACAACCCGTACAGGATTTCCACTGGCATCCAACTGCGTGAGAAGAACATCCAGTTGGGCTGCCGCGGCACCCAGCTTTGTTACCTCGAGACGCAGGCGATACCACGTGGTTGCTTGCAACAAGCCGGTGGTGTTCGTGATGGTCGTTCGTACATTCGTATTGCTCTGGTTGTCCCAGTACATCTCGATGTTCTGGCCGGTACCGGCGGCGTCAGGGTCAAGCTGTACGCCGAAGAAATTGACGGAGGCGGCAGTTGTGTTAGTGATCATCCACCCGATTCGGTCATCGTCAAGGAAGGGAGCCGTCGCACTGCTCTGGAAATCCATCTGGAACACTGCACCCTGGAAGCTGGACGCGTTCCAACTAAATGGGATCGCCTCCCAAGTGAAAATGCTGTCTGCATTGGTGAGACCGTTGGATCCATTCACACCAATCCCGGCATTGACGGTGGGGCCACCGGTGCCATCACGCCACTCCGGGTGAGCATTCAGTGAGGACGGGGTCGTGACGCTCTCGAACGTCTCACGGAATGGTGTGTTCTGGACAATGGACCCGATGAGCTGAAGATCGAAACTCACGTCAGAACTGGTTGCCGAGCTCTGGTGAATTTCCACAGCAAGCACGTTCACTCCCGTTCTGAGGTTCGTCGGATCGACAATTGTGCTGAACCATGCAGATTCATCACCCCCGCCGACCGCCGATGAGGCAGCCGTGCTTGATGTAATCGTGCCTGTGGGCATGTTCGATCTGAAAATCTCCAAGTCGTTCAGGTACACTGCTGCTCCATCGTCACGAAGGAGACGTAGTGTCAACCCGGCGTAAATGGAGCTATCGAGGATTGAGAATGAACGTCGGAAGTAGGTTGTGATGAAGTTGCCTGAGTTGCACGCCGGCGCGCTTAGGCCACAGTTGACCACGGTCGCCTCCGGTCGGCCTTCTGATGCATCGCCGTAGCCGAGTTCAGCCGGACCGGCAGGCCATACGCTATCGTCAAAAACCCGGTCACGCCACGCCGTTCCCTGATTGGACCCATCGGCGAGATACTTCCATACCGATCCCACCGGAACAAGTATTGTGTCCGCAAAGACTGTCGGGATCGAGCCGAGGACATATGTGTCGATGAGTGTACCACCAACGGCATAGAAGCGGAAGACCACGCTGTCGACAGTTGCATCTGCACGCAGCGCTCCCCAGTTGCTGTTGTACCGGATGACGCTGCCCGGTTCGACCGTCGCAAAACCGTTGAGGCTTCTTCCCCCAGCGCCACAGACCATGTAAGGGAAGCCGTTCTTCATGATCCGCTCGTAATGATGCTCATGTCCGTTCAGCACGGCATCAGCGCCCCACGACTGGAACGGCCATTGAAGGGCGGTGTTATTGCCACGTGCCGCCGATGTGTACGGCGGATGGTGGAAGTAGACAATGTTCCAGGGAGATGTCGACGCTGCAAGCTGCGTCTGCAGCCATTGTCCCTGCACCGAGCCGGCTGTGATCTCATCGGGTTCCCGCGGATCACTGGAGATCACAAAAAAATGGACGGGACCTTCAACGAAGTCGTAGTAGCGCTCGTTGCCCGGAAGCTCGAAGTAGGACTCCCACCCGGCAATGCCTGCGTCCCAATCATGATTGCCGACCGAGGGAAAGAACTTGTTCGTTGCGGAGCCGGAGCCGGCCCAGGCACTGCCGCTTCCAGCAGGATACCTGATGAATTGATGATAGTACTGACCCACTGCACCATCCCACGCGGGATAGTGGTTCGGCGGAGCCGGCGTTGGATTCGTGTAGTTGTTGTCCCCTGTAGTGATCACGAAGTCCGGGGTCCAGCTTTGAATAAGCGCGGCAACGTTGCCTGAGTTGGGAGGAGTGTCCCCGTAGTCGCCCACAATGGCGAAGCGAACAGGAGCCTGTGCGAGGACCCCCGACGTCCACCAGAGTGCTGCCAACAGCACGGACGAAAGACGGTAGGATATCCGTGTGATATTTCGATGGATCATTGTTCCCCCAACAAACGGTGCGTCTCACTGAACAGGACAGACTTCCAACCGCATGGATGATACGGCTCGGCGTCGCCAAATTCAAGGAACGAAAAACAAAGGGCCTTCCACTTGTTGAAAGGCCCTCAATTTCTGCTCCTCCGGAAAATGCCGCCTACAGCAGATCCTTGATCATCTTTTCAAACGCCGCCTTATTGAGATACCCAAGATGCTTATTGACGATGTTACCTTTCTTATCTATAACAAACGTGGTGGGGATTGCCTCGATGCCGCCGTACGCATCCGCGAGGTCACCATCGCCGACCACAACAGGATAGGTGATTTTGTACTTCTCGACGAAGGGCTTCACTTCGTTCCAACCGCCCCTGTCAAGCGATACTCCCACAATCTCCAACCCCTTCGGTTTATACTGCTTGTACACATCGAGAAAGCCGGGAATCTCTGACCGGCACGGCCCGCACCATGTCGCCCAAAAGTTG
>DASRUE010000281.1:0-14711 GCA_035687895.1 Bacteroidota bacterium
GCCAAGCGGGAAGTTGATGCCAACACGCGCACCAAGACTCCCTGAGCTGCTGCCGCTGGTGGCGATGCCGTCGTAGCGAATGGACACATCGAGCTTCGTGCTGCCGCTACCTAATGGGAGTTCAACACCAACACCCGGCGCGTAATTGAAATCGGTCGAAGATGAACCTGAGTAGGTGATCCCTCCAATTGTCACGTCCTGTCCGGGAGAGAAAAACAATCCGAGTTCGGCGATTCCATAAAAACGGGCTGCACCTTCTGGCATGAAGTAATACTTCCCAAACACGCGAACAGGAACACCTTTGGCGTTCGGCAATGACACGCCGGCTACATCTTTGCCGCTCCAGATGTAGTAGCCGACAGTCAGACCAACGCTGGCCATGGTGTTAATGTCGTACTGGCCACGCACGCTGCCACCAAAACCAGTGGAAACCGCGTCGCCAAAAGTCCCCATCGGAATCAATACGTCTGGGCCAACGCTAAGACTGAGTTTCGATGCAGCGTTCGAGTTGCTCACCATTATCGTTGCCAGTGCCAACACCAGAATAGAAAGCATTACCTTTTTCATTCAAAGGACTCCTTGTGTGTGAGAGATGGTTATTATTGGGCACCTGCCCAAAAGTGGACTAAGTATACTAAATTCTCGCACGCTTGTCAAGCGAGCCAAATTCATCGCATTAGCATCTGGAAGTCCGCCAAGCGATGCGTTTCGCGTATAGGCGTTCTATTGCCTTGTGCTAGCCTAGATTGTCACACCAACCGTGATTGGGATGTGGCCAGTGCTGCTCCCTGACGAGAAGATCAATACGTACTCTACTTCGAAGTAAAGCTTCACATTCCCTAAGCCAAACTCACTTCCCGCGCCGAAGTTCATCCCAAAATTTGTATCACTTCCTAGGCCGGATGTGCCTGTGACGGTGACGGGTTGCCCCTGATAGGTTACCTTGAGATCACTTACGCTGGCGATGTGCATCCCGAAGCCGAGAAGTCCATACGGAGTCACCGATGAACCTGTCGGGAGTTTGGCAATCCCATTCACTGTAATGCCGACAATGTTCGCGTTCAAACCTTCGACAGTTATGTCGCTGGCATTCACAGCGTTTGCCGCAGCAAGATCATCACGGATCTTGTCCTTCTTCGATGGGAAAATATGGTAATCGAAGTTGAGGCGGAGCGTAAGGAACTTGATGATGTTCACATCGCCGTGAGCACCGAAACCGAACCCCATACCATAGCCATCGCTGATGGCCTTGGGAAACGACGAAATGGAAATACCCGCCTGCGCACCGCCGCCAAATCCGACAGCTGCGTGTGACATCGACACAAGAAAGGTAAACCCAAATACGAGAACAATGATCCTTTTCATGAAAATCTCCTGGTGGTGAGGAAATGATGATGTCATAATTGTCATCAGATTTCGTAACGAATACCTGTGGTAATGGCAAAGTAGAAGACGGTAGTTCCGGTGGCGAACACAGGGCCTAGCTGCAGATCGGCAGGGATGTAAAGGTTCTTGGCCACGGGGAACTGTGCGCCGCCGCCGAACAGGATAGAGAAGTATGGTCCTCCGGTGTAGAACCACAGGCTGAAGCCGGCATCCGCATACGGCTTGATCTTCGATCCGGGTACCGTAAAGTAGTATTTGAAGTAGTTCGCCCAGTTCACCGGAGTCCCGGACTGCGTGTTGATCGTAAATTCACTTCCCACGGCAAGGTTCTTGTTGAAGATGACTTCACCCATTGGCCCGATCTGGAATCCGGCCGTACCGTCAAGAAGGGATAACCCCATCTTGCCACCCGCCACCCAGTGTGTTTGGGCTTCGGAACTTCCAGGTACCGCGAGCAGGAGAACGGTGAAACAGAGAAAAGCAGTGATGGTCTTCATGATGTACCTCTTGCTGGTGATTGTGGAATAGTGATTGGATGCATCACTTGAGCATTGACCGCGCGATTACGATTCGCTGGATTTCGGATGTCCCCTCGTAAATCTCGGTGATCTTTGCGTCCCGAAGGTAGCGTTCGACCAGATATTCACGCACATATCCATACCCGCCATGAATCTGGATCGCCTCGAGCGCTGATTGCACTGCAATTCTGGACGCAAATAGTTTTGCCATTGCAGCTTCCATTCCAAAAGGCCGCTCTGCCTCCTTGAGTGCTGCGGCGCGTAGGAGAAGGAAGCGCGCCGCGTCGATATTGACCGACATGTCAGCGATCTTGAACTGGATCGCCTGCAACTCGGCAATCGGGCGGTCAAAAGCCTTGCGTTGCTTTGCGTACGCGATGGAAGCATCCAGGCAAGCCTGCGCGATCCCGAGAGCTTGCGCGGCAATCCCGATCCGTCCTCCTTCAAGCGTTTTCATTGCGAACTTGAATCCATCCCCCTCTTCTCCAATCCTATTGGATGCCGGGACACGGCAATCCTGAAAGCCAAGCGAGACAGTGTCGGAACTCCGGATGCCGAGTTTCCTCTCTTTTTTGGAGACGGTAAACCCTGGCGTTCCCTTCTCCACTATGAACGTGCTGATCCCTTTGGCGCCTTTGTCCTTATCAGTTGCTGCCATGACGAGAACCACATCAGCCGATGAACCGTTGGTGATCCAGTTCTTCGTTCCATTAAGGATGTAGGCATCGCCTTCGCGCGCCGCCGTGGTCCGCTGGTTGGACGCGTCGCTTCCCGCCTCGGGTTCCGATAGAGCAAACGCGCCGAGTTTTTTCCCCGTGGCAAGGTCGCGAAGGTAGCGCTTCTTCTGGTCTTCAGTGCCAAACTTGTTGATACCGTAACACACCAATGAGTTATTTACCGACATGATCACACCGCAGGAAGCATCCACGCGAGAGATTTCTTCCATGACAAGCGCGTAGCTGGTGGTATCGAGGCCACTCCCCCCCCACTCTTCAGGGACCATCATGCCCATGAATCCAAGTTCACCCATTTCCTTGATGGCGTCGTGCGGGAACTCCTCCTTCTCGTCTCTTTCAATGGAACTCGGCGCAAGCCGATCTTCGGCAAATTTTCGTGCAGTCTGTCGGATCATCTCCTGTGTTTCTGTGTAATCAAAGTTCATGCGAACGAGTTCTCCCCCGTCTGGTGTCAGCTCTTTGGATAGTCATAGAAACCCTTGCCGGTCTTTCTGCCCAGGTGTCCGGCCGCAACCATTTTCTTGAGCAAGGGACAAGGTCGGTATTTCGAGTCACCCAGTCCTTCATGCAGAACATTCATGATCGAGAGACAGACGTCAAGGCCTATAAAGTCAGCCAGCGTGAGGGGCCCCATCGGGTGGTTCATCCCGAGTTTCATGACGGTATCGATCGCTTCCGGTGTTGCGACACCTTCCATGACGCAGTACATCGCTTCGTTCAGCATGGGCAGCAAAACACGGTTCGAGACGAACCCCGGATAGTCGTTCACTTCCACTGGGACCTTCTCGACCTTCTCTGCCAACGTCCTTACGATGGCAAACGTATCATCCGACGTTGCCAGACCCCGGATCACTTCCACCAGTTTCATAACAGGAACAGGATTCATGAAGTGCATCCCAATTACCTTCTCCGGGCGACCCGTGACGGCTGCAATTTCTGTGATGGAAATGGATGACGTATTGGATGCGAGAATGGCGTGCGATGGACTTGCACCATCGACCGTCTTGAAGATCTCGTTCTTGATCTTCTGATTTTCCGTCGCAGCTTCAATCACAAGATCGGACGAGCGAACGGAGGCAGCAAGGTCGGTGGTATTGGTGATGTGGGAAAGGGTTGTCGTCTTCTGCTCATTGGTCAGCGCCCCCTTCTTGATCTGCCGATCGAGATTGGCCGAGATGGTGCCAAGCCCCCGATCGATGAACTCCTGCTTGATGTCGGTCAGGACGACGTTGTAACCATGCTGTGCAAACACATGGGCGATGCCGTTTCCCATTGTGCCGGCACCGATCACTGTCACTGTTTTGATATTCACCTGCTGGATCCTGAAATTAGTTCATGCGCTCAACAATCACGCCGGAGGCTTCTCCTCCGCCAATGCAGATGGCAGCAAGGCCACGCTTCATGTTGCGCTGCTCCAGAGCGTGTAACAACGTAACAAGAATCCGAGCGCCGCTGGCACCAAGTGGATGCCCGAGAGCAATGGCACCACCATTCACGTTGACCTTATTCATGTCGAGTCCGAGGATTTTTCCGACGGCCAGTGGGACGACGGCGAAGGCCTCGTTAATCTCGAACAGATCAATATCCTCCATGGTCAATTGAGCCTTCTTGAGCACCTTGGGAATCACATCGGCCGGGGCGGTGGTAAACCAGAGCGGATCTTTTGCGTGCGACGCATACGAAACAATTCTCGCAATCGGTTTCAGGCCGCGCTGCCGCGCTTTCTCTCCAGACATGATAATCAGTGCTGCTGCACCGTCGCTGATCTTTGAGGCATTCGCGGCCGTGACGGTTCCATCCTTCATGAATGCGGGCTTGAGTTTTGGAATCTTTACAAAATCAGTCTTCGAAACATCCTCGTCATCGACAACAGTTGTGATTCCGGCCTTCCCGCCGTCAATGTCCACTCCAACGATCTCCTTGGAGAACTTCCCCGACTTCTGCGCCTCCTGTGCACGCTTATAGCTGAGAATCGCAAAGTCATCCTGCGCCTCACGTGGCACCTGACATTCGCGGGCGCAGAGTTCGGCGGCATTGCCCATGAGCGAATTGTTGTAGGCATCGAGCAAGCCGTCCTTCATCATCGCGTCGATGAGTTCTGCGTTACCCATCTTGTAGCCAGTGCGAGCCTTTTCCAACAGATACGGCGCGTTCGACATGCTTTCCATGCCCCCTGCAATAATCGTATCTGCGTCGCCAAGCATCACGGACTGGGCGGCAAGTATAACTGACTTCAAACCGGAGCCACACACCTTGTTCACCGTCATACACTCCACGGATGACGGAAGTCCTGCATAGATCGCTGCCTGCCGCGCGGGCGCCTGTCCCAGGCCGGCCGAAATCACGTTACCCATGATCACTTCATTAATCTCTTCGTTTCCAAGATTCGCGCGGCGCACCGCCTCCTTGATTGCGAGAGCGCCAAGGCGGGGTGCCGTGAGAGAATTTAATGTCCCGCGAAACCCCCCGATCGGTGTCCGGCAGGCGCTGACGATAACTGCTTCATGCATGGGGGAACTCAGACTTATTCGTGTGGATGTTGTTACGATGTGCTGCATTGTACGGGAATATGGTCACAAAAACAAGGCTGCCATCTTCCCAGAAACACGAATGCCCCCCGGCAGGAGGGCATTGCGCGTCGTTACAAGTATTCCCGTCAACTGTTCATCGATTTCAAGAACTCCTTGTTCGATTTGGTGCCGCGCATCTTCTCCATCGTGAATTCCATCGCGTCGACAGGATTGAAATCGGAAAGCAGCTTTCGCAATACCCACACACGGCTAAGGTCATCGGAACTCATCAACAGCTCTTCTTTGCGTGTGCCGGAGCGATTCACGTCCATCGCGGGGAAAATCCTCTTGTCGCTAAGCTTGCGGTCAAGCACGATTTCCATGTTGCCCGTCCCCTTGAATTCTTCAAAGATCACTTCGTCCATCCTGCTTCCAGTCTCGATGAGTGCTGTGGCAATGATCGTAAGGCTTCCACCTTCTTCGATATTGCGCGCTGCGCCGAAGAACCGCTTGGGCTTATGCAGGGCATTTGCATCCACACCACCTGAGAGGATTTTTCCCGAATGAGGAACAACTGTGTTATGTGCACGCGCAAGCCTGGTGATGCTATCAAGTAACACCACTACGTCGCGTCGGGCTTCCACCAGCCGCTTTGCCTTTTCCAGAACCATGTCAGATACCTGCACGTGTCGCTCCGGCGGTTCATCGAACGTGGAGCTGACCACCTCCGCGTTCACCGATCGCTCCATATCCGTCACTTCTTCAGGCCGCTCGTCGATCAGGAGGACAATCAGCTTAACTTCCGGATGGTTACGCGAGATGCTGTTGGCGATCTTTTGGAGCAGTATCGTTTTACCGGCTTTAGGAGGAGAGACAATCATGCCACGTTGGCCTTTGCCAATCGGGGCCAGCAGATCCATGATGCGCATTGAATACTCACCGGGGGCCGTTTCCAATTTCAACTGGGAGTTTGGATAGAGCGGCGTGAGGTTATCAAAGAGAACACGTTCGCGGATCGAGTCGGGGTTCTCGTCGTTCACGGCCTCCACACGAAGCAGGGCAAAGAACCGCTCCCCTTCTTTCGGAGGACGCACCTGACCGCTCACGCTATCGCCGGTTCTCAGGTTGAATTTCTTGATCTGGGACGGTGAGACGTAAATATCATCGGGAGAGGGGAGGTAGTTGTAATCCACCGAGCGGAGAAATCCGTATCCGTCCGGAAGCACTTCGAGTACTCCCCGGCTGAAGGTCAGTCCCCCCTGCTCGGTCTGTACTTCGAGAATCTTGAAGATCAGCTCTTGCTTCCGGAGATCACTGTATCCGGAGATATTCAGATCCTTTGCGATCTGATTCAACTCGGCGATCTTCTTGGACTTTAGTTCCGCAATGTCCATTGCCATGGAGACAAAACCTTTCAACGTGAAGAATGATTCAAACGTCACCGCACCCGCGCGAAGAACACGATGCGTGCACAGAGATGAGCAACGGTGAAAGTGCTATTGGTTGGATGTAAGTCTGAGACTACTGATGAGTTTGGAACAGGTGGAAATTCTAGAGATGGTTCCTCTTTAGCCTGGCTTGACAATACAAATATATGCCATTCGCTTAATATTGTCAAGCGTTTCAATTATTTGCCTGGGCCCTTTGCCAGCATCGCCATAGCCTCCCCAACGACATAGTGGGAACCGGTAATCAGGATGCGGCTTCCCCGTCTAGCCAGCCTTCGGGCGTTTCTAAGACCTTGCGCCACGCTTCCACCGTCAGCAACCCGAATTCCTGCCTTTCTTGCGGACATTGCCAGTTTGCCGAGGCGAAGTGCTCTTTTACTTGCAGGAACAACAGGAACCAACAAGGTCATAACATGCGACAGTTCCCGGATCATGGCAGTATAGTCCTTATCTTCCATCACTCCGAACACCACGATGAGACGAGTCAGTCCCCGACGTCTCAGCGTTTGAACGAGTGTTCGAATTGCGTCGGGATTGTGTGCAACGTCCATAATGTAACGCCTCTGGTTGCCAGGAGTTTCGAGCCGTCCATGAAGCCCCGTGTTTTTTACAACACGAGCAAGTCCGCGCGCAACCGAAGTGCTTGTGACTCTCTTAATCTGGCGCCTCGTCTTCGGAAGGCCGTTGAGGACATCGATTGTTGAAACAGCCGTCTGCGCATTCCAAACCTGATGAGCGCCCGCCAGACCAAGAGGACACTTATGAATTCGAACCGTCTTTCCAAGACAATCAATGACCGGCGTCAATCCTTCGACTTGGTTTTCGTGAACAGAGACCTTTCTCTGAGACTGGACCAGGTGTGCCCCCCTTTCCTTTGCCAGGGAACGAAGCGTGTGGATCACTTCCCTATCCATGCGGCCCACAACACAGGGGACACCTTTTTTGATGATTCCACCCTTCTCGCGGGCAATCGCCTTTATGGTTCTTCCAAGGATTGCCGTATGGTCGAGCGCAATCGATGTGATGACGCTGACCACCGGCATCAGAACGTTGGTTGAATCCAGCCTTCCCCCCATGCCCGTCTCGACGACCGCAAGCCCAACATTCTCATCGGCAAAGTACCGAAATGCAATACAAGTAGTGGCTTCAAAAAATGTTGCATGCACCGCTTCGATGAAAGGTCGCAGCATGCGGACATACTGAACGAGTCTGTCCTCCGGCATCTCCTTTCCGTCTATCCGGATCCGCTCCGTAAAACGAATTAGATGGGGAGAGGTGTACAAACCCGTAGCATAGCCGGACTCCGTTCCGATCGACGCAAGGAACGATGCGGTTGAACCCTTGCCGTTTGTGCCGGCAATATGGATGGAAGGAAACTGGCGTTCTGGATTGCCGAGGGCTCTGAGCAGCATTGTTGTATTGCGGAGACCGAATTTCATCCCACGATGCTGGAGGCTGTACAGATAACGGAGGGTCTCGCGATAGGAATTCACGGTCAGAGGAGCGGGGTCATGATGATTCGGCTAGAGCCAGGTGTCGAGAACCGATACTCCGGTGCGGGCGTCCAGCGAGCCGACAAGCGCGCCGGTGTCGTCGATCTGATGGTCAGCACAATACTGCTCGATGCCTGCCGCGATCTTTGTTCCGGCAGCGGGGTCAATGAAGTTTACCGTTCCTACCTGGACTGCCGTTGCTCCAACCATGAGGAATTCGAGAGCATCGGTTGTATTCATGATGCCGCCAATGCCGATTACTGGAATCTGAACCGCTCGCGCGGTTTCATACACCTTGGCCAGCGCAACAGGCTTGATTGCCGGCCCAGATAGGCCCCCCGTAACGGTCGAAAGGATTGGCTTTCGAGTCTTCACGTCCACGGCCATACCGATGAGCGTGTTGATCACAGAAACGGCATCGGCACCCGCACCTTCCACCGCCCGGGCAAAATCCGAGATATGTGTCACGTTGGGTGTGAGCTTGATGATCAACGGCTTCTCCGTTCTCGTCCGCAGGCGACGAGTGATCTCTTCGGTGAGTTCGCAGCTCGTGCCAAAGCTGAGCCCACCTTCCTTCACATTCGGACAAGAGACATTGATCTCATAGCCGTCGATCCCTTCTTCACCTTCCAGTGTATCGAGAACGTCACAGTACTCTTCAATCGTGCTCGCCGCAATGTTTGCAATGATGGCCGTCTGAAGAGTCCGGAGAAACGGCAGCTTCTCTACAATGAACCGCTGCACGCCGATGTTCGCCAACCCGATGGAGTTCAACATTCCACCGGCCGTTTCCACAATCCGAGTTGGAGGATTTCCATCGCGGGGTTTCATGGAAAGTGATTTCATGATCAGCCCGCCCAACCCGTTGACGTTCATGAAATC
The DNA here is from genome assembly GCA_035687895.1 of Bacteroidota bacterium. Lineage (GTDB taxonomy): Bacteria > Bacteroidota > Ignavibacteria > UBA10030 > UBA6906 > JAERML01. The sequence continues at coordinate 8,975 of DASRUE010000281.1, forward strand.
CACGCACTCGTCCCCGTAGCCGAACGTCCCCGACGCCGCCAGCACGCGGTTCTTGAATTCCACTCCTCGCAACATGAATGATGTCTTCACCATCATCAGATCCTGATCTTGCGTACGTCGAACGTGGGTCCATCTTTACACATCAGTGCGTACTTCCTCCCTTCCCCGACAAGCTCAACGGGGCAACCTTGACAGATGCCGAAGCCGCACCCCATCGGACCTTCGAGAGAAACTTCACACGGTATGTCTTCCGCAATCGCAAACACCCCGATTGCGCGCAGCATCGCAGTCGGCCCGCAGGCAAAAATCTTGGCCCGCGGAATAGAGCGCGACGACATGAGTTCCTTCACCAGACCGACGACGTTTCCATGGTAACCCTTGCTCCCGTCGTCCGTGGCAATGTGGAGGTTCCGCAGGTGACTTACAACAAGCTGGGATGCTGAGCGCGCACCAAGGACGGTCATCACCTGTTTGCCGTTTCGCAGGAGTTCTCCGGTCGAAATCGGAAGTGGAGCAACACCCAGCCCTCCACCCACAAGAATTGCCGTCTGGAACTCTTCTCCGTTCAAGGTGAACGGAACGCCGAGCGGGCCGAGGACGTCGATCCAATCGCCGGAACGCTTGCGACTCAGCGCCGCGGTCCCCTTTCCAACCACATTGAATATAATCTCCACATCCTCTCCTTCTACCCGATAAACACTGAACGGGCGTCGGAGCAACGGCTCGAATCCTTCATCCACCTTGACGTTGATGAACTGCCCTGCTCGAATGGAGGCACTGATCTCAGCGGAAGTGAAGCTCAGGACGAAGATATTTTCAGTGAGGTGCTGGACTCCTCGAACGGGGCAGAGAGCCTGGATCATTGAGGCTTGGGGTTTTCTTCCAGTTCTTTGGATGGAGGTGGTGTGGATTCATCCGGTACGCCCTTCCCTTTGCGAGGGTCCGCACGTTTGAGTGGCGCTTCATCCTCTCGTACTTGTTCTGGATCGCGCTTCACTTCCGGTATCGTTTCCCCGGCCTTGACCGTGTCGTTGGAGGCTTTGCTCTGTTCGTTGCGGAAACGCTCCACCTCCGAAAGCTTCGGCCTGACGAGCGAGGCGTACTCCGACCCCGGGTAGAGGGCCACAAGAGTCTGATAATTGGCAATGGCGCTATCGGGTGTACCGCTGAAACGTTCGTGGATCCATCCGATTGCATATTGAGCCTTTGAGGCAATGCGTGATGTCGCATAGTCTCTGACGACGGCCCGGAACGTGTCAATGGCGGCCGTTACCTGGCCGGCTTCCAGAAGGTCCTCACCCCGAGCGTATACTACATCCGCTTTGTCCCGGATTCTGATCCGGGCTGGCATTCCCAGGAGGCGCTCCGACTCAATTGCAAAGTCGGATTCCGGGAACCTCCGGATGATCTCCTTGTAGATCGAATCAATGCTCGTTGCCGACATGGAGCTATCCTGCCCGTAGATCTGGGCCAGGCTGAACATCGCGCGGGGAACAAATCTGCTTGTCGGATGATCGACGAGGAGAATCCGGTACCAGACTTTCGCAGAGTCTTGCTTCTCGATCGTGTTGTAGAAGAGGGCGGCAAGTTCCGTCTTCAAGAACGCGAGACGCGTATCGACGCTATCCAACGTGAACGGCTTCCCCGAGGGCGCTGGCGGTGCCTTGAGTGAGTCAGGCTTATCCGTGCGCTGGACGAGTGCGGAATCCTTCGCAACAGTATCTTGCACAACCATCGTCGTCTCTTTGGGGGCGATCAACGATGCGCGGATACTATCAAACTTGATGATCTCGTTCCGGTACGAGAGATACTTTACAAGATAGTCTGACCGACGGTGGAGCTGCGCAGCAATGGCCGCCTGAGGAAACTCCACTTTGCCACGTGTGTACGCTACTGCAGCCGAATCGTAATTCCCATAGACAGTTTCGTACAGGAGACCGAGTTGGTAATAGGAGTTTGCGGCCGTCTCCGTCCTGGCATATGTGGTATCCACATATTGATATTGCTCGATTGCCGCAGCATAGTCTTTCATGGCTGTGTAGGTATTCCCGATCTCCAAGTTCACTTCCCCGAAGAACTCTCTGTAGTTGTTGTTGGCGAGGAGTTCTTCCAGCAACGCACGGCCTGCATCGTGGTTCCCCAGTTTGGACAACATTTTCGCTTGGCCAAGACGCGAACGGTACTCGAGGACGTACGATGGGCTCATCCCTTCCGCCTGACGGTATGCATCAAGAGCCCTTTTGAAGTCGTTTTCTTTTTCTGACATCTCCGCAACATTCAAGAATGCAGTCGTTCGCTCTTCGGCCGTCTCGCCCCGTTCTGCGGCAGTCTCGAAGTATGTCCGGGCCTGCAGAAGGTTTTTGTTGTCCAACTCGCAGTGCGCAAGGAGTATGGAGGCCTTGGATACCATAGCGTCATCGTCGGCGGCATTGGCTTTCTCCAGGAGTTCTCTCCCTGAAGTGAAGGCACCCACCTTATCGTTGGTTCGGTACAATGTATAGGCGTACAGGAGACCTGCCTCCAAGGCAAGGTCGCTCTCGGAATACCCGTCGAGAAGTTCCTTGAATTTCCGCTGAGCCTGCTGGTTTTCGTTCTGGTAGTAGTAGGACTTGCCGATCATCATGAGGGCGTCATCCACAAGATCAGATTGGGGGTGGTACTGCAGGATCTTTGAACACTTTTCGATGACGGAGGTGAACTTCCCTTTGGCAGTCGATTGAACAAGGAACGGTGCGAGGTATGTCTTGTCGAGACCCGGGCGTGTGTCCCGCTGGGTTAGCATTTCCCCTTCTGCTTCGGTGAACTGGCGGCGGGCGTTGTAATAGGTATTGAAATACGTGCCCACGAATTCGCCCACGGAGCACGAACCGAACACTACTGCGAAGAAGACGCCGATGGAAACGTGGATGACGCGACGTGATGGTGAGATAATAAACCGGAGAGGTTTCAGCAATTCAAAAGCTCCATTGCACATGGTCCGCAGAGAAAACTTAGGCATAATCCCTCCAAAAGTCAATCGACCGCATTAAACCTTTCCCGTTGTCCGCTGTCAAACCCGTGAATCTGAAATCATACGTACAAAGCATACCATGATATGGAGGGTGTTACTTATGCGTACAACGATCCTGGCAATTCTTCTTCTGGCAACAAGCATGGCGCTCAGTCAACCGGGTGAGCGACAACGAGGGCCGAGGCCTGACGATCAACGTGGACCGCGAGAAGCGATCATCAAGGATTTGCAGTTGACTGACGCTCAAGAGGCGCAGTTCAAGAAACTGCAGTTAGACCAGCAACGGAAGCAGATACAGACCGACTCAAAAATCAGACTTGCACGGCTGGACCTGCATGAGCTCTTTCAGGCGGACAAGCCGGACAAAGGAGCAATTGAAAAGGGTCTCCGTACAATTTCCGATCTCCAGTTTCAGGCAAAGGTCAATCATCTCGACCACTGGTTTGCCGTTTACAACATGTTGACGCCGGAGCAGCAACCGAAGTGGAAGGAGCATTTTGAAGGCAGGGCAATGAGACACGGGGAAGAATGGAATGATTTCCGTGACCGGATGCGCGAGAGGATGAGGGATTGATCACCATCATCCGGGCTCATGGGCGGGAGGAGACACAACTCCTCCCGTTCACTTTTGCGGGTTGGTCGGCCGCACATCGATTTCACTGAACATCGCCCGGTCGGGCGAAGTAACGGCAAACACGACTGCAGCGGCAACATCCTCGGGCTGAGTGATGCTCTCCCCCTTCAAGTTCATCGAGGAGAAATGAGTATCAACGGAACCTGGGAAGATTGTGATGACACGAATATTGGACTCCCGTACTTCAAGCATGAGAGAGTTTGCAAACCCTCGCAACGCCCACTTCGTTGCACCGTAACCTGTTCCACCTTTGAAGCCGTTCTTTCCTGCCAGCGAACTGATGTTGACAATGTCTCCCGTTCGAGCTTTTATCATGTGAGGAAGTACCCCCTTGGTCGCTAGAAACACACCCCGCATGTTGACATGCCACATTGCATCAAACTCCTCCACCTCCATCTCCATCAACGGTTTAAACACACCAATGCCCGCATTGTTGACAAGGATATCGACGCCTCCGAATTTTGAGACCGTGGTTGATATGAGTCTCGCAACCGAACCCGCATCCGCCATATCCGTCTGTACGCTGAGCACAGTGCACCCATCCCGCCGCAATTCAGCTTCGGTCTGCTGAAGCTCCTGAGCAGATCTCGCAGCAATGACCACATTGGCTCCCTCGGAGCCCAGCGCCTGAGCGATGGCCTTCCCGATTCCCTTGCTTGATCCTGTAATGATTGCAGTGCGGTTCCCCAAGCGGTGCATTTCAATCACTCCTCTTGACATGAGCTGGAAAAGGAAAACCTCTTCAGTCTGAAGAGGTTCGTACGTCTATCATCATATTCACTATTTGGCTACATCAGTTCCTTCTTGATCAAAGAAAGGAACTCGTGCCTTGTCTTTACGTCGTCCCGGAAGACACCGAGCATTGCGCTGGTGGTGGCAACGGAATTTTGCTTCTCCACTCCGCGCATCATCATGCACATGTGATGGGCTTCCATCACGACAGCCACACCCTCGGGATTGAGCGCCGTGAAGAGTGTATCAGCTATCTGTTGCGTCAGGCGCTCCTGTACCTGGAGGCGTCTGCTAAAGACATCCACAATACGAGGCATCTTGCTCAGACCGATGATCTTGCCGTTTGGGATATAGGCCACGTGTGCCCTGCCGTAGAAGGGAAGCATGTGGTGCTCGCACATACTGAAAAAGTCGATGTCCTTCACGATCACCATCTCGCTGTACTTCTCACTGAAGACAGCCCCGTTCAGCTCTTTCTTGATGTCCCTGGTGTATCCGCTGGTCAGGAATTCGAGAGCCTTTGCCATACGGTGCGGAGTTCTTAGTAAACCTTCGCGTTGCGGATCCTCACCAATCGCCTCCAGCATCCTTTCGACGATTCCTTCCAACTCTGATACCTTCAAGAGCTCCTCTTCCATCGTCCGCTACTCTCCTCTGTATTCCACGAAGTTGTTTGCCGATTCGTACAGCTTGATCGACGCGAGCTTTCCTTCCTTGATCTTTGGTTCCAGGATCTTCCAGAACGCCATCGCCATGTTTTCCGCCGTTGGAATGCATCCGCGCATGAAGTCCACGTCGAGGTTCATGTGTTTGTGATCGACTTTCTCAATGAGTTCCGCTTCAATGATGTCGGCCAGTTTCTTCAAGTCAATCACCATGCCCGTCTCTTGCGGCGGCAGTCCGCCGACCGTCACTTCAATTTCGTAGTTGTGACCATGGCCGTTCGGATTGTTGCACTTGCCGAAGACAGCGTTGTTTTCTTCCTCTGACCACGCCGGATTGTGGAGCCGGTGCGATGCGCTGAAGTTTGCCTTGCGGGTTACGTATACCACCAGTTTTCTTCTCCTCGAAATATCAACGTTGACTTACTCATACGCCAAGAACATCCTCGCAGCCTCGATGAACCCCCTGCAACTCCCCCTTCCCACTCAAAGCACTGCGAGAATCTCCTCCATGTGCCCCTCCACCTTCACTTTTGGGAAGATGTGAGTGATCTTCCCCTTCTCGTCGATCACGAATGTCGTCCGTTCCGTTCCCATATACTTCCGGCCATACATACTCTTCTCCTTCCACACGCCATACGCGTTCACGAGTTCCCTCTTCTCGTCGCTTGCGAGAGGAAACGTGAGATCGTACTTCTC
>DASRUE010000282.1:0-23490 GCA_035687895.1 Bacteroidota bacterium
GTTGTGGGAGTTGTTGGCGAGCAGGATGGCGAGGGTGGTACCCCAACTCCCGGCTCCGAGAACTGCAATGTGCATGATGGGAAAACAGGTGAATCGAGTTTCAAGAATGGGTGCCTGACCAACAGTGTCTGCCAGGCTGAACTGCAACCGAGAGGAATGCTACTTGTTGAACAGTGGTATCCGTGCGATCCGGTTTTCCGTCCCCTTGAGCAGCCGCTTGATGTTGGAGCGGTGGGTATAGATGATCAAGAGCGAGATGCCGATGCTGAAAAAAATCAGCGTGTTGTAACCTGGCACTTCTACCATGAAAATGTTCTCCCGGAAGAACATGGTAAGCGGGAACGCGACCGCCGCGCTCAGTGAGCCCAGCGAGACGTAGTGTGAAATCAGGAACACGATAGCGAAGACACCAAGTGATACGGCCACTTCCACCGGGGCGACCCCAATGAGCATGCCACCGGCTGTGGCAATCCCTTTCCCACCTTTGAACCCGGCAAACAGTGTCCAGATGTGCCCAAGGATGGCCGCGCAGCCAGCAATAATTTGAACAACGGTGAAGTCATCAAAGGGTGTCTTGTTCTCAAACGGAATGGGGCCGTACATCAGACGGGCGATCACCATCGTTGCCAGAAGGCCCTTAGCCATATCCATCGCAATAACGAAAACCCCCGCTTTCCAGCCAAGGACGCGGATGACGTTCGTTCCCCCGGCGTTGCCGCTGCCATGCTGACGGATATCAATCCCCCGCCTCATCTTTGCGACGATGATGCTCGTCGGGATTGAACCGACGAGGTAACTCAGGATCGCGATGATGGTAATGGGTAGCATTCTGACCTTTTTCCGCTTAAGTAACGACCCGCGTCTTGATAGAACACGGGTGAAAAGATATGGAAACCGTTGAAGAATTGCAAGGGGGGGCTCCTACCAGCCTATTTCCGCCGTTTCATCAAAATTTTCGCCAGTTCCAGGTCTCTCCGTGTCGTGATTTTGAAGTTTCGTTCATCCCCCTCCACAATCCTGACCGCGATCCCCAATCGTTCGACCAACGACGACTCGTCTGTTCCTGTAAAGCGATCCCGATTTGCTTTCTGGTGTGCCTTCAGCAGCACGTCATACCTGAACCCCTGAGGGGTTTGCACCGCCCAGAGATTGCTCCTGTCAAGTGTCTTCTGGTAGAAACCGCGCGGGTACTCAGTCTTTATGGTGTCTTGCAACCTTACTCCAACCACCGCCGCACCTCCCTTTTGCGCCGAACGGATGACCTGCCGAATGGTTGCTGGCGAAACGAGTGGGCGAACGGCATCGTGGACAAGAACGATATCAGGTCTATTCTTGAACGACATCAACCCGTTCCGAACAGAGCCTTGTCGTTCGCGGCCACCCGGGACCACCGCCGCCACTTTCGTCAGTCCCGCCCGTGCCATTTCTCTTGAAACGGATACAACATTTGCAGGAGGAACGACGACGACTACCTCGCTAACCTCCTTCAACGAATGGAATATTGCCACCGTCGTCCTGAGAATTGGCAAACCTCCAAGGATTTGGAATTGTTTCGGAATGCGTCCTCCAAAGCGAACTCCCCTTCCTCCTGCTGGAATGACCACGCCTACACTAGGCATTCTTCTTACCGAAGTATTCGATCACGAAAGTAAATTCGGGGAACATCTTAGGAAGACGCATGATACTGAAGACCATAACGCCGGTGGCAATCCGGTCGATCCACGAGGAAAGGGGCCATCCGAAATGAAGGGTAATCTTCTTGTGAGGCAGCTCGTACTTGAAAACGTAGAGGAGCTCTGTGATGCTGTCAAATAGGGTTTGTCCCGATTGTGCAAAGCGATAGTGGTTGGGGGAAACCCGCTCGGGAATGCCAGCCCGGGGAGAGTAGAAACTGACAAATGCCACATTCGGATCAGGAATACTACCTCCCTCCATCGGTCTCTTGAAGTAAATGTCCAGGTTATCACCTTGTGCATCCGCAAGTGCAAAGACCATCTGCAGTGGACTGTCAGTCGCCTCGATCACTTGACGCTCGGGAGCCCGCTTCCTGGCAATGAAGAGACCAACGAAAAGGAAAAATACCGTGGCGCCAGACCACAACCCCACACCGTACGGCTTGCTGATGGCAAGGTACGCAAAGCAACTCAAGAGGATGATGAAGATGAAAACGGTCCCTACACGGGAGGTATGGTACGCTCTTATCTCTTTTGTGCCGGTGAAGTACCGGTAAATCAGCAGGCTGCCGATGTTGATGGTAAAAGAGGCCACGAGACTCAATGCGTACATCTGGGCAAGGATCTCCTGACTTCCCTCAGTCACAAGAATGATTGTGCTGAAAAGTAAGGCGTTGACAATGTGGAGACGCACAAGCGATTGTCGCCGATTAGTTTTGAGGAACCACTCAAATCGGTACCGGTGCGCAACGCGTTCGAGCAGCTCGCTCGCGGCAACAAACGCGGTGTTCACTGCCATTACCAGCGCAATGCTGGCAATAACGGCAACAACGACCCCAAAGGGAACACCGTTCAACCGAGCTGCGAACTGGGTAATCAAGTCCGTTTCATGCTCTGCAGGACTAATCCCCGAACTCAAGACGAGCGCGGTAATAAGCGGGGTGAAGATGCCGATAGTCAGCGCGAGAAAAACATATGCCCGCCGAATGTCGTGCCAGTCGCGTACCAATCCTGCGGTTTGTACGACTGACTCGATCCCTGAATACGCCAGTATGGAGCCTGAAATACAGATGATGACAAAACCAAATCCCTTGAAGAACCCAAGCCCATCCACCTGCAGAGCGGAATAACTGAAGCTGTCGCCGATAGCTTTCCATGACGATCCATCAGCCTCGAAGAGGGCGGAGCCCAGCAAAACCAGAAGGACCGTCCCCACCACAAAAAAGATTCCAAACGTGACCTTGGCATTCTCTCTGATGCCAAGGATATTGAGGAAGGCAATGCCCCAGATAATGGCAAATTCAAAGACAATCTTCCCATACCACGGAAGTGAGACGAAGGTCAGGCCGTTTTCGACAGCACTGACTGTGGAAATGCTGGCCGTGAGGACATACACCACCAGAATCGACGCCACCGCAACGAACGAGACCGTGGGACCGAGGACAAGGTAGGAGAACGAATAGACCCCTCCACCTTTGACCTTATGGTGCTCGAGGATCTCTGCAATCTCGACCATGCGCGTGGAAAGAAAGCGCATGAAGAGGGAGGTTATGGCGATGAACGCAATTGCATACGACCCGATGAAGCGGAATGCTTCGCTCGGAGCATAGAAAATGGACGTCAACTCGTCCATCAGTGTGATCACGCCAATGGAGAGCCAGGTAAGCCACCATCGACCGCCGCTGAAATACGAAAGGAGGTCCTTCTTCCGGAAGAGCCAGAAGAACACCCCGACCACCACGACAACTATCAGAGTAAGGAATGTAAGCTTCATGCAGGGTTTGTCTGCCTACTCATGTGATCAGTGTCGCGTCGCCGTAGCTGTAGAACCGGTACCCTTCTTTAATGGCTTTCTTGTACGCCCGCATGACGAAGTCGCGCCCCGCGAAGGCCGCGGTGAGCATCAAGAGAGTCGACTCCGGCATGTGGAAGTTGGTGATCAGTCTGTCCGTAATCTTGAAATCGTACGGCGGGAAGATGAACTTGTCTGTCCATCCCTTGTTGCTCTTGAGATGGCCGTCCGTGGTAACGCTCGACTCCAGTGCCCGGCAAGTGCTGGTGCCCGCGACGAACACATTTCCCTTGTTGTTGATGACTCTGTTTACAGCATCGACAGTGGACTCCGGAATCTCGTAGTACTCAGAATCCATTTTGTGCTTGGTCAGGTCTTCCACTTCCACCGGACGAAATGATCCCAATCCGATATGGAGAATCACGGGAACGATCTTCACCCCTTTCTTCTTAAGCGTGGTGACAAGGCGGTTGGAAAAATGGAGTCCCGCCGTCGGTGCGGCCACGGCACCCAACGATTTGGCAAAGACTGTCTGATACGTTTCCTTGTCCTTGTCGGTCGGGTCACGCTTGATGTAGTACGGTAACGGCATCTTGCCGATCCGCTCAATGATCCTAAAGAAGTCGCCGGTGACGTTGAAACGGACCGTGCGGCCACGGGAAGTGGTATTGTCGATCACCTCGCACCATAGTTTACCGTCATCAAAAAAGATTTTGTTGCCGATGCGTACCTTCCGCGCCGGGTCGACGATGACGTCCCAGATATTCTCGTCCTTGTTCAGCTCGCGAAGGAGAAAAACCTCGATCTTTGCGTTGGTTTTCTCCTTCCGTCCGAAAAGGCGGGCAGCAAACACCCTTGTCTCATTGACTACGAGGCAGTCGCCTTTCTTGAAATACTGAACGATCTCCGAGAACTTTTTTTCCGTGATCGATTCATCCGCCCGATTCAGCACCATGAGGCGCGCGCTATCGCGCGGGTGCGCGGGGTGTTTCGCAATGAGGTTACGGGGAAGTGGGTAACGAAAATCTGAAAGCTTCATGCTGGACATCTCCTCTTAACTGAGTGAAACACGTCCCCCCACTAGCCAGAGACTGCCGGCGGGGGAAAGAACCATCCTAGTTGCGGCCCTTACGCTTGGCCCGTGAAGAGTTCCGCGATGATTTCCTCGGTGAATCCTTCGGCGACGCCTCCATCAAAGATGCACGCGCTGCCGCGAGACGCGCGATCGGCACCCGGAACGGCGAGCAGCTGACATAGTTGAGGCCGATCATGTGGCAGAACTCCACCGATGACGGGTCACCGCCGTGCTCTCCGCAGATACCCACCTTCAGATCAGTGCGGACCGAGCGGCCTTTTTCCACGGCGATCCTCATAAGCATCCCCACGCCATCACGGTCAATCACTTCAAACGGATCCTTGGCATAGATCTCTTTCTCGACGTAAGGAATGAGGAACCGCCCGGCATCATCGCGGCTCACCCCCAGCGTGGTCTGCGTCAGATCGTTGGTCCCGAAGCTGAAGAACTCCGCCACCGCGCCTACTTCATCCGCGGTGAGGGCACCGCGAGGAATCTCGATCATGGTGCCGACGAGATACTTGAACTTCACCTTTTTCTCCTGCATCACTTCGGCTGCCACACGCCGGACAATTTTCTCCTGGTGCGCCAGTTCCTTCACGTTCCCGACCAACGGGATCATGATTTCCGGCTCCACCTTGATGCCGCGGGATTGGACGTTTGCCGCAGCTTCGAAAATGGCACGTGCTTGCATCTCCGTGATTTCCGGAAAGATTATACCCAACCGGCAGCCGCGGAACCCAAGCATCGGGTTGAATTCATGCAGACTCTCAACACGTTGGTGGACTTTCTCATAGCTGATGTCCATCTGTCCGGCAAGCTCGCGCTGCTGACGCTCTTCGTGCGGAACGAACTCGTGCAAAGGAGGGTCAATGGTGCGGATGGTGACCGGCCTGCCGTTCATCGCTTCAAATATTCCCTCGAAGTCGGCGCGTTGGAGCGGCAGCAACTTCGCAAGGGCAAGGCGGCGCTCCTGTTCGGTATCGGCAAGGATCATCTCCCGCATGGGACCAATCTTCCCCTCACCGAAGAACATGTGTTCTGTACGACAGAGCCCAATCCCCTCGGCGCCAAAGGCAACGGCGTTCGAGGACTGATCAGGTTGGTCAGCGTTCGTCCTGATTTTCAACCGACGATATTTATCTGCCCAGGACATGATCTTGGAATACTGCTGGTAAACCGGTGCATGGACCGGGTCAAGCGTCTTATCGATAAGAACTTGCAGGACTTCCGACGGTTTGGTGGCAACCTTCCCTTCGATCACCTCGCCCGTTGTTCCATCAAGCGAAACCCAGTCGCCTTCGCGGACGACCTTTCCCTTCACCCTCATAGTATGGGTCGCGTAATCGATTTCCAGCGCTGAGCAACCGGCAACACAAACTTTCCCCATCTGTCGTGCCACAAGTGCTGCGTGTGACGTCATGCCGCCCCGCGCTGTGAGAATGCCTTCCGCGGCGTCCATCCCTTTGATATCCTCGGGGGAGGTCTCGATACGCGTGAGAATCACCTGCTCTCCCCGCTTCTTCCACTCCTCTGCATCCGGTGCATTGAAGACCACACGACCTGACGCGGCACCCGGACCGGCGTTCAGACCTTTTGCAAGAAGACGTCCATTCTTGATAACGGTCTCTTTTTCCTTGAGGTCGAAAACAGGGCGCAGCAGTTGGTTCAGCTGATCCGGCTCGATCCTCTGCAATGCTTCCTTGTCGGAAATGAGTTTCTCGCCCACCATGTCGACCGCAATCTTGATAGCCGCGAATGCCGTCCGTTTGCCGGCCCGGCACTGAAGCATATAGAGCGTCCCCTGCTGGATTGTGAATTCAATGTCCATCATGTCGCGGTAATGTCTCTCAAGGATTTTCCTGATCTTATCCAGTTCCTTGTAGATCTTCGGGTTCGCCTCCGCAAGCATGGAGATGGGAAGCGGTGTACGGGTGCCGGCAACGACATCCTCACCTTGTGCATTCATCAAGTACTCGCCATAGAATGCATTCTCGCCTGTCGCGGCGTTTCGCGTGAATGCCACACCGGTGCCCGAATCTTCCCCCATGTTGCCAAACACCATGGATTGGACATTTACGGCGGTCCCCCACGATTCGGGGATGTCGTACATTTTCCGGTAGGCGATCGCCCGGTCGTTGCTCCACGACCCGAACACTGCTCCGATCGCACCCCAGAGCTGCTTCATCGGTTCCTGAGGAAAACTGTGGCCTGTCTTCTCTTTGATCGCCTGTTTGAAGAGCGATACGAGGTCCTTCAAATCATCGGCTGTCAGCTCGGTATCGAGGTGAACGCCTTTCGATTTTTTCCTTGCTTCAATGATCATCTCGAACGGGTCGATCTCATCCTTATGCACCGGTTTCAGTCCGAGCACGACATCGCCGTACATCTGCACGAAGCGGCGGTAGGAATCATAGACGAAACGCGGGTTCCTGGTTTTCTTCACGAGCCCCTCAGCAACCACGTCGTTGAGGCCAAGGTTGAGGATTGTGTCCATCATGCCTGGCATGGATGCACGGGCACCCGAGCGAACGGAGACAAGAAGTGGGTTTCGGGGATCGCCAAACGTCGCGTGCATCGCTTTCTCCACCTTCTTTAAAGCAGCTTTCACGTCACCTGCCAACGACCGGGGATACGTCCTCTTGTTCGCATAGTAGTACGTACACACTTCTGTGGAAATCGTAAATCCCGCCGGTACCGGCAATCCGATATTTGTCATCTCTGCGAGGTTGGCCCCCTTCCCACCAAGTAGACCTTTCATCTCCGCTTTCCCTTCAGCCTTCCCCTTTCCAAACACGTAAACATATTTTCTCATGGTAGCTTCCTAAGGTTTGATATGCTGCGTTGCGTTAGTCGTGTACTGTGTTCATCTTTGTGGAACGAACCACTTCACCCACAAACTCTTTGAGAATTCCTTGCGAGAACGGGCTCGCTACATTCGCCATCCGTTCCGGATGCCACTGGACCAGGAGCAGAAACGGTTTTGCCTCATGGTGTTCCCATTCCAGCGCTTCCACCAATCCATCGTCCGACCTGGCGGCGACTTTCAGTCCATCTCCAATGCGATCGACCGCCTGATGATGGTTGGTGTTGACAATCCCTCGCTCATCCCGGACTATGGAATGAAGCAACGTCCCCTTCTCGACCGTCACGGGATGCACCCTGTCCTCGTTCTCACCCTTTCTATGATTTTCGAATCCTGCCGCCCGGACATCCGGGATCATCGAACCGCCTGCGGCAACATTGAAGACCTGCATCCCGCGGCAAATGCCAAGAATCGGAATCCGCAGCTCCATTGCTTTGCGGATTGCTTCGAACTCAAACTCATCACGTTTCGGGTTCACTCCGTCCATCAGCCCAATGGCCTCTTCACGGCCATAGTATTTGGGGTGGACGTCTCCCCCGCCGGTGATCAGCAGTCCATTGCAACGTTCAATGGCGGACAAGTTCTCGAGTTCATACGATAGTTTCACCAGTTCCAGACCGGGAGCCACGAGGTGGACCCAGTTATTGTAGTGTTGAAAGCTCGGTCGAAGCGTATCTGTTACGCCCAAAACAGCCATTACTTCTCTCCCACGTAAGCATCTATCATTTTGTTAAGAATATTTTCCCCGGCAACGATCTCCACCTCAATCCGGGCGTAATGGAGATGCAGGGATGTCATGGACGACTCTGCAACCCTTTGCGCCCCCATCATACGAACTATATCCTTTTCTGTCGTCACGCACACCTCTGCTCGGATATCTTTCATACGACCGGCAATCCGGCTAAGGTCGGCCCCCCGGTACACATGGTGATCGGGAAAGCAGACATCGCCTACAACTGCGATGCCTTGCTCCTTCAGTCCCTCAACAAACCTAATATGGTTCCCGATGCCGCTGAACGCCAGCACACGCGAACCTTGCAGTCTCTCCAGATTCACCCTTGAGTGATCAGAGAACCGGAACAATCCAGCGGGTTTGTATCGAAATCCAATCATTGGCACTGCAAACCGTTTGTTGAAATCCCGCTGCGATGTTGTCGAAAAGCTATCTTCCTTCAGGTTTGAGAACGCTAACAGGGTGGCCCTTCGCAATCCTGCCAACGGCTCCCGTCGAAAGCCTGCCGGTAGCATTGGTTCTTGCAAGAGGTTCTGGGTCGAGTCTATGACCACAATATCCATACCCCGCCGGATATATCTGTGTTGGAACCCATCATCAAGCAGAATGACCTCGGCCCCGAAACTCGCGGTCGCAATGCGTGCCGCCGCTACCCTCTTTTCCCCAACCACCACAATTGCCTTCGGGTTCTTGCGCGCGACCAAGACGGGCTCATCCCCACCCGTTCCTGCATCCACCAACAGTTGCTTTCCATCGGACACGATAACCACACCGGAAGAGCGGCGCCCGTACCCGCGGCTGATCACCGCAACGCGCTTCCCGCGCATTTCACATTTTCGGACAAGGTAATCAACGAATGGTGTTTTTCCGGTCCCTCCCGCTGTCATATTGCCAACGGAGATCACCGGAACGCCCACGTCTTCCGACTTCAGCCATCCACCGTCAAATGCCTTGTTGCGACCGGCCACCGCTGAACCGTACAGCCAGGAGAGAGGAAGCAAAAGTGTTTTCATCGGGGCCGCCGGGCTACTTTGTGTACCCCGCCTCCTGCAACTGTCTCTCCACCTGTTTGAGCTTCTCCATGGCCCTGTAGGTTTGATGGAGTCCTTTCAACGACACAAGCATTCCGATCTTGTCGTCCATAAGCCGACGGAATGCGTCGGTCGCCTCGTGGTGGGTGTTCGTCTTCTTCAGTTCGGCGATTGTTGCATCCACCGTCCTGATGCCCGTATCAAACGTCCGCTCTGCCGTTTGATCACGGTCTATTTTCATATAGGCCCTTCCGAGCTGGCGGTAGAAGCTGCCGATATACGGAGAACCTTTGAACTTCTCGATGGCCTCCTTCTGCGTCTTGATGACGTTCTGATACTCCCCCGTCATGAAGTACGCCGAGCCGAGATTAAAGTACTGCCTGTCGTAAGGATAGGCTTCGGCATTCTTCTTCGTGTATTTCACGTAGGCCCGGTCATCGTCCAGCGCATATGAGAGCTCGCAAAGGCGTTCATACAGGTCGGACTCCTTGTTACCAAGCGCATCAATCTTTGCAAAATAATCGCGTGCTTTCTTGAATTGCTCCAACCGTTTCGGATTCTTCTCTCCTGTCTCCCGCATGCCGAGATCATAGTGCATCTGAGCCAGATCAGTAAGAGGCGGTACATAGGAGGCATCCAGGGCAACAGCTTTTCTTAGCATGATCTGTGCACTGTCGAACTGCTGCTCAAGATAAAGTTGATGGCCACTTCGATACATGTCCTCCTTCGTCTCAAGAGCCGGTGTCGGCTTCACTGTTTCAGGCGCCGGGCCACAGGAGGCGACAAGACCGAGCAGCACAACGAGCAGGTTTGATTTCGAGCGGGATCTCATGCCGCCTCTCCCAGAGCGATGATTCCATCGGCTACACGAATCGATGCGCCCGGACCACCAAGCTTCGATTTGACAATAGAAAGATCTGATCGCATTGCTGCACTATAGTCAGCATCATCCAACATCCGTTCAATCGCCCGTACCATGTTTTCGGCAGTCATCTCGTGCTGAACAAGCTCCGGAACTAGTTTCCTTCCAGCGACGATATTCACCAAACCGATGTGTTCCACGTCTACCAGAATCCGCCCGATGAAAAAGGTGAAGGGAGATGTCTTGTAGACGACCACCATGGGGGTCCCGAACCATCCCGTCTCCAACGTTGCCGTCCCTGAAGTCACAATGGCAGCGTCCGCGTGACACATCAAATCGTGGGTCCCATTTTCAACCAGGGTAATTCCCGATTCCGGTGGAATGAATCGGCGGACAAACCCTGCGCCGAGATTGGGCGCAACACCGATAGCAACCTGCACACTTCGCATTGCAGTGACACGCCGAGCTGCACGGATCATGACGGGAAGGATCTGCTCGATCTCCTGTGCACGGCTTCCCGGAAACAATCCGAGAACCTTCTTGTCCGCAACCAGACCATAGGCATCGAGAAATTGTTCTTTCGTCCTCACCTCGCCAAGGGACTCTACAAGGGGATGGCCCACAAACTCCACATTCACTCCTTCGCGTCTGTAGAGATCAACTTCAAAAGGGAAGACGACCTTCATCCGATCGACAAGAGACTTCATTTTCTTTACACGTCCCTTGTGCCACGCCCATACCTGCGGGCTGATGTAGTACAGAACTTTGATTCCCCTCGCCTTTACCTTTCTGGCAAACCGGAGGTTGAACCCCGGATAATCGATCAAGACCACCACCTCCGGACGACGTGCATCAAGAACGCCCTCCAGCTCCCTTTCCACCTTCCTGATCACCGACAGGTGCTTCACCACCTCCACAAATCCCATAAAAGAAACGGACGAGATGTGAAAGACGAGCTCCATCCCCTCCTTCTTCATCCTGTCGCCGCCGACCCCGAAAACTTCTATGTCTGCACGCTTTCGTTTCAATTCACGGACGACCCCGGCACCGTGTAAATCGCCCGACGCTTCACCGGCGATCATCATCACCCGCGAAAGCATCGTCATCCCCGCCACTCGAGGTACACGTATTTCGCAACCACGAGCAGCGTCACAAGCAAGATGGCTTGAAACGTCCGCCGCTCGGAAGCAATCCCATCGCGCGTGCTCATCACTTTTGGCGGCGGGTTCGGAGATACATACGTTGTCACTCGGGGAATGAAACGTCCGACGTGCTTCCGGTAGTGATCATATGCAGGGCCGAATCGCACTGCGAGGTACTCTTCCTCCTTGGTTACGATCAGGTAGTACTGGAGATAGAACCAGCCCACGGCGACGATCAACAGCCATGGGAAGAGCGCCATGGACATCACCCCGACGCCCGCATAGAGGAGCATGTTGCCCACATACAGCGGGTTCCGCACATACGCAAACGGGCCGCTCGTGATGAGATACGTCCCGCCGACCGTTCCCGTAGTGCGTGTTTCGCTCCCCGCGATGGAGACACCCCAGAACCGAATCGCTTCGCCCGTGAGTACTATCATCAGGCCAATGAGTATACTGGAGATCGTCGGCTCGGCAAAAACCAGCATAACAAGCAGGAATGGTATTGGTGCGTAGCTCCGGTACTTGAACACCAATCGACGTATGTCGCTGTCTCCGGACGTCACTGCCTATCCCCGCGCAAAGAGGGCTCGTCGCATCACTTCGGCGCGACGTCGCTTGGGTAGGATTTGTTTCTCAAGGAGTGTTGAGAGGCGGTCCACAATTTCACTGAACGAAGAATAAAGATAGTACGAGATGTTCTCCCGCTGGCAGAATTTCTGCAACTCATCCTTTGCAAACACCAGATCCGCATACTGCGCGGGACACTGATCTGAGTATCCCTCGCCAACATAACCGATAACATCGTCGTCACCAGCAAGGGAAAGCATGACGTTCCGCTTGCAGCATGCGCAACGAGTGCACTCCGAATCCCGGAAGGGAAAACGGATCGTTGTATTGCTTTTGCCATCCCCGTCAACGGGACCTATATCAAATGCATTCGCAAAGTATGAAACCTCGCTGATCCCATGTGCCTCGAGAATCTCTCGAATGTAATAGTCAAGCCCGTCGCTGACGATGTAAAACTCGAGATGCCGATTCCTGCAAAATTCGACAAAGGATTTGAATGACGAATCAATTTCCTGGCCCCGGACAAACCTTGTCGCTTCAATCACATCCAACTTTCCGAGAGCTGCAACCTCACGCTCAAAACATTCCGCTGCAGAAAGGGCGCCCGCCCTGTACTCCCGGACCGCTTCATCACACCTCACACCGCCAAACCTGCGGAAGAACGCATTGCCGACATCCTGGCGGGTAATGGTCCCGTCGAAATCAATGAAGAGTTTCAGTGCCATCACCCCGAGACGAGCGAGGCGGAGTGAACCTGGGCACTCTGGTTGAAGCGGACCGTTACCAGCTTCGAGACTCCTTCCTCCTCCATCGTAACACCGTAGAGCGCGTTGGCAGCCTCCATCGTCCGCTTGTTATGCGTGACGACAATGAACTGGGTATTGTTGGAGAACTTCCGGAGGATGCGTGTAAACCGATCCACGTTGGGGTCATCCAGTGGCGCATCGACCTCATCCAGGATACAGAAGGGACTCGGCTTGACAAGATAGATGGCAAACAAGAGTGCCGTGGCGGTGAGCGTCTTCTCGCCACCGGAGAGAAGGTGGATAGAGGTGGGCCGTTTGCCGCGCGGCTTGGCAACGATGTCAATACCCGCCTCGAGCGGATCGACGCCTTCCTCCAATTTCAGGTCGCATTCGTCGCCGGGATCAAAGAGGCTTTTAAACGTCTCGATGAAGTTTGTGCGAATCAATGCAAAGGTATCCAGGAACTTTCGTTGTGCGGTGGAGTTGATTTCTTCGATTGTCGCGAGAAGAGTCTTCTCGGCCTCAAGAAGATCCGTCCGCTGCGAGGAGAGGAATTCGTAGCGCTGCTTTTCCGTCGTGTATTCTTCGAACGCCGCAAAGTTGATGTTGCCGAGGGTTTTCAGTTTATCGCGGAGCCCCTGGATTTCATCCCGCAGCGCCGCGAAATCAACGAACTCTCCCTCGGCATACGACTTCAGCACGAGGGCGAGTTCATATTCTTCCTGCGCGCGGGCAAGGATATGCTCCGTTTTTCCCTTCAACTCGGTGATCTTCACATCCAGGTCGTGTACGGCTTGCATGGAGTCGTCATGACTGCGCCGTTCGTCTTTGATCTTTAGCTCGATCCGGTGCATCTCTTCGCGGACATGAGTGGCTTCCTGCTCAACTGCCGTCTTGCGTTCCTCGAGCTGGGCCATCGTTTCACCCAGCATGACAACAACGCGGGCGTTCTCCTCCACTGACGCGTTGGCGAAGGCAATATCCTCCTGGCCGCGGCGGATGTCCACGTCACGTCGCTCCAGCGTTGTGATGATGTCGGTGATCGCTTCCTCTGCGCGTCGCAGGTCGTTCAGGGCGTTCTCGTGCTCTCCCTTTACAGTCACCGATTGAATGCGACAGTCGTTCACCTCTTTCGATCGTTCGCCCCACTCACTCTCGATCGAGGCAAGCTCTGCACTCACCGCGCCAACGCTATGCTCGACGTCGGTTTTCTCCAGCGAGAAGCGTTCCAACTCCGGCGCTTCCGCGGTAATCTCTTCAGTGAGAGCCGCCGTTTCGGCGGAAATCCCTGCAATCTCTTCCTGGTTTCTGGCGATGATGTCGCCAGCTCGCTTCTTCTCGAACTCGAGCTGCGCAATCCGCATCTCGACGCCGTTCATCTCCTTTTCGATCCCCTTCACTACTTCAGCAAGAGACTTGAGGTCAATAACGTCGTGGTCTGAGAGGATTTGCTCCTTCGTAGTCCGGAGGGCGGCGAGCTCTTCCTGGAGCGTCGAGATGGAACGGTGAATATCCTCGATTTGCGCCTGCTTGCCAATCATTCCGCCTTCGTCATTTCGGCGGCTCCCGCCTCTGGTGATGCCAACGCCAGTGCCTAGTTCGCCTGCAAGCGTTACGCACCGGACACCTGATGTCGCCTGAATGACTTTTGCCGCGGTGGCATCGGTATCGACCACAAGAATCCGGTTCAGGATAAACCTAAACAAAGGAGCAAACGCCCTCTCGTACTTGGAGAGGTCTGCCGCCCATCCGATGACGCCGGGCATCTTCGGTAGAGGCATCCGGGAAACAATTTCCGGCATTCTCTCCAAACAGACGAATGTTACTTTCCCCCGTTCCTCACTTTTGAGCAGCGCGATCCCGGCCTCAGCATCCTTCACCGAATCCACAATGATGAGTCCGGCATACTCACCAACGGCGGTTTCGATGGCCGTACGGTATTTTTCGTCGGCGTAGATTGCATCTGCAACCGTCAGGTTGCGTGAAGGCTTCCAGCGGTCGGTGGACGAAAGAAAGCGGACGCCTTCCGAGAGACCTTCCCTGGTCTCGATCAAGCCCTTCAGAAAATCTGCTGTGGCGGTCTTCCGGTCGATCTCGCCGCGGAGTTCGACTTCATTCACCTGCACCTGATCCAATTTCTCACGCAGGTCTCTCTTCTTCGCCTCAGCCTCGTAGTATTGCATCTCAGCCTCGGTAAAGGCGCGGCGCAACCGCTTGTCCTCGTTGCTCAGAGCTTCGATGTCTCCATCGATCCGGCCGATCTCGTGCTGGTAGGCAGCAATCTCCTCGCTTCCGTGCGCGGCACGTCCGTTGAGATTCTCGATGCGCCCCTTCTTTCTGTCTTGCGCCGTCTGTTTCTCTGCAATCGCATGGACCAGCGCAATAGTCCGATCGTTCAGTCCTTGCAACTCGGACTTCTTTGCATCGAGCCGTAGCTCGAGGTCGCGCAGAGCCGACTGACGATGTGCCAGATCCTGTGCGACACGCTCTTCCTCGGTTCTCAGCTCAACAATTCTGGTCGTCAGCGTATCCTTGAGCTGACCAAGCTGTCCCATCTCAGCGTGGAGCTCGTCCTTTTCGCTCTTGAAACGGATGACATTGTCCTGCAGCGCTTTGATCCGTTCCGCAGCGACAAGGTTCTTCTGTTCGACACGGTTGATTTGTTCCGAGTGAGTTGCCGCGTCCCGTTGGGCTTCCGCCAGGCGGCGTTCGACATCGGACATGTTATTCCGGAGTTCGTCGAGAGTGGTTTCCTCTTGCGACAGGTCGGTGTCAATCCGGTTCTTATCCTCAAGCAACCCGGCGAGACGCTCTTCGAGAGGGACGGTCCGTCCAACAAGTTGTGCGTACTCCCGTTCCATCAAATCAATCTCGAGTGTGCGGAGTCGTGCCTTAACCTCGTTGAACTGCTCGGCCTTCTTCGCCTGACGTTCGAGTGAGTTTACAGCTTTTTGCACTTCGGTAACAATGTCGTTCACCCGCACAAGGTCGGCCTGGACACTTTCGAGCTTCCTGTAGGCCGCCTTTCGTCGGTGCTTGTACTTTGTCACACCCGCCGCCTCCTCAAACAATCGCCGGCGCTCATCAGTTTTGTCGCTGAGGATTGTCTCGACCATCTTCAATTCGATGACCGAGTATGCATCCGCCCCCATCCCCGTGTCCATGAAGAGGTCCAGGATATCCTTCAGCCTGCAGGGGACCTTGTTCAGTAGGTACTCGCTTTCACCTGACCGGTAGACGCGACGGCCGATGGTAACCTGGGTGTATTCCGATGGAAGAATCCCCTTGGTGTTTTCAATGAGCAGAGACGCTTCTGCCATCCCAAGAGGCTTGCGCGCTTTGGTACCGTTGAAGATGACGTCCTCCATCTTCTCGCTTCTTAACGCGCTGTACCGCTGTTCGCCAAGCACCCAGCGAATGGCATCCACGATATTCGTCTTCCCGCAGCCGTTCGGACCAACAATGGCCGAAATGCCACTGTCGAAGGTGAGATTCACCTTTTGGGCGAATGACTTGAAGCCGATTATCTCAAGCTTGGATAGATACATAGTGCGCCATTAGGTTGTAACGGTTACTGCGAACTACTCATAACGTTAAACATGAACGTCAGATACGTGGACGTCGCCTGGGTGTAGTCGAAATAGAAATAGACCACAGCGAAGACGGACACAATGGATAGAAGGCCAACAACATAAACTTTGACGGCATAGACGTCAAACATAATAGAAATACCCTTCAGCAAGCGGAGAACAACCCAGGTAAGAAGCACCGCCATCAGGATTAGCGAGGGGAGCACATACATCGGGCTCTCCATGATTCTATAAACAATCATGCCCACCGGCACGAGCAGCAGAAGCGGAGGAGTCGACCACATGGTGATGACGTACGCGTGGTAGGCAAACACCCGGGACTTCACAATCGGCGACACAACATAAACAAGACTCGAGAGAAGGAGGAGGAGGATAAAAAAGATGGCCGAGAAATACGCGATGAACTTCAAAGGGTTCCAGATCAGCTGGACCATGTATTCTTTGATGTTATCATACACCAGGAGATATGAAAGGAGATTGTCCAGCACCCTGCTGTCACGGAAATGATAGAGTACGCTCGACGCGACAATGGCACTCGCTATGGAAACAACAAAACCGAGGATGGTACTATGGAGAACCGACACGAGCCTCTGATCGCGGACGTCGGCGAAGAAATTATATGAATTCAAAATCGATCGGTTGACGTTGTCCCGGAACCGGCGGTTGGCATTGTAGAAGTACGCGGTCCCGATCAAAACCACCAGTCCCGTGAGGACGTAAATGATAGGTGCACTCGTCGAGTAATTCCCAATTGGGAGAGCAACGAACTTCTCGCCGCGGAAAACGGTCCGGACTGCTTCGTAAGCGAGACGCTTCTCACGCTGGCTGCTGACGAGACCCAGGGTGTGCATCCACGGATCGCCGGAGTTGACAGTGAGCGCCGGACGGTCTCCTTTCCAGTCATTCAACGCCCAGACAAACGCCCCGTCGTATGAAAGCGACTTGAGAACATCGAACCGTTGAATAAAGAAGCGCGCCTGAGCTTCATATGATAGCGGATCGCTGTAGCCATTCCGGTTGCCATGCTGCACTTCTGTTCCAAACTTTCCCGCGATCACGGGTTTCTCCGGATGGGCGGACTTCCAGTCTCCCAGCTGCTTCTTGAAGACCTTGAGGTCAGTAGTATGGACATTAAGGACGGCAAGATCCACAAGTTCCACACATATATCACTCTCAGGGAGTACCGATCCGTAGTATACTGGCCGAGTGTCCAGATGCTTGGCCAATTTTACCATCGTCTCCACAAATCCACGCGCTTCTTGCGATGACGATTCAAATTCATCGCCGATCCCCCATGCGAGAACGGACGCATGGTGCTTGTCGCGTGCGATCATTTCCTTCATCATCGTGGAGGCGAGTTCGACGAAGTACTCATCGGAGAGAATGGATGCGGGCACACCAACCACCGGAAGCTCCTCAAGGGCGAAGAGTCCGTACCGGTCACACAAGTTAAGCATGTACGGATGCGGCGGATGATTCTCGAACCGGACTGCATTGGCACCGAGGTTCTTGATCAACACGATGTCTTTCTCGAGATCTTCGTAACCTACAGCGCTACCATAGGTGGGGTGGTCCTCTTGCCAAACAACGCCTTTCAACACGTATCGTTTCCCGTTGAGAGTGATGCTGCCACCTTTTGTCTCAACAGTCCGGATACCGTGGTTCAGGTCGTACTCGTCAAGGACGGTAAATTCTTTTCCGACCGCCTCTACAAGAAAACACTTCACTAGGTAAAGCTCGGGAAACTCAGGGCTCCAGAGCTTCGGGTTTTGCAGAGGCACCTCAATCTTGACATTTTCCCACCCATCCGCACTTTTCGCTAAAGGGATAATTGCACTGCGTTCAACTGCAAAGCCGGAAACCTTGTCGAACACTTCCACAAACACACCGGGCACGGCGGGCTTCTTTCCAGGTTCGGACTCGCTGGCGTGTGGCTCGTGCTTACCCTCAATGCCCGCACCGATTGTGAGTTTCGCTGAGCCACCGTTCTGCGCAACGTCAGCCCTGATGGAAGCGGACGAAATCGCAAACTTCGGCGTCGCCAAGATGAAAACATCCCTCAGGATGCCGCCATAGTTACGCCAGCCCCAGACCTGTGAACGTAGCGGGAGGGTTTTCGTCGGATCCAACTCGTTCCCCACGAGCACCCTGATAACGTTTTCCTTGCCGACCTGCAGCACACCAGGCAGAAGCGGTTGCACAAAACTGGTATACCCCCCGGCATGGCTCAAGATGAAATCTCCATTGACAGAGATCTCGCAGGCGTAGTTTACCCCATACATGACAAGCGAAAATTGATACTTGTCGACCTGCTCCGCCGAGACCTCGAATGTCCTCTCGAAAGAGACCTTCCCTACAAAATCATACGCGCTGGGGATCAGGATCGTGCCGAGAGGCCCCCCCTCCACGTTGTAGTTCCAGGTTCCAGAAAGGTCAATCTTCTCCCTTGTTGGAGTATCGAGCAGAAAGCCTGCGTCCGGACCACGATTGAGGGAATTTCCGTTCTCAAGAAACCTGTGCTGGGCACACAGGTGATGGGGTGTGAGGACAAGAAACACAACGGGGATGGCAAGACTGACCGACTTCAGACGAATCAAGCCGTTCAATTTGAGAGTTTTTCTCCGCAATTATCTTAGACCGCGTCTTCGGGAGGCAGTAATTTCAGCTCAATATAAGCATAAAGGAAGGGGAAAGCAATGAAAATTAAGGGGATTCCTGAGAGCGAAGGTGTTATCCTGAAGCATCTTGAGTATCACGAGTTCATAGACCTGATGATTGCAGCAAAGGACTCGACGTTGAGACAAGCGCCTCCAACCAGTGCACCATCAATGTCGTTTTGCGACATCAGCTCCGCCGCATTATCAGGCTTGACACTGCCACCATACTGAATGATCGTTCGTTCGGCAATGGCCCAATTGTAGAGTTGAGATACCAACTTGCGGAGGTGTTGATGGACCTCCTGGGCCTGCCGGGATGTAGCGGTCTTTCCTGTTCCAATCGCCCAAACTGGTTCGTAGGCAATCGTCACGCGATCGATATCCTGAAGGGATATCCCTTGTAGCACACCTTTGATCTGGGTCGTGACTATCTGCTCTGTGGCCCCCTTCTCCCGCTGCTCCAGTGTTTCTCCAACGCAGATGATTGGCAGGAGACCGTTCTGCAGTGCCTTCTTCGTTTTCAAGTTGATCAATTCATTTGATTCGTGGAAGTACTGCCTACGCTCCGAATGGCCAAGGATAACATACTCACATCCCACAGACTTCAACATCTTCCACGACACCTCACCTGTGTACGCTCCTTCATCATGCTCGGACATGTTCTGAGCACCAAGATGAATCGGCGCACCTCTTAGCAGGTTGCCTGCAACCGCAAGTGAAGTGAAGGGGGGACAGATCGCCACCCGGACATCTGTCTTCAACGTCGGAAGGGCAGCCTTTAGCCCGTTTATAAGTTCTGCACTCTCATTGAGATCCTTGTACATCTTCCAGTTGCCGGCTATGAATTTTGGTCTCATATGCTCTTTCTTGAACGGTGATTGTGACAAGATTTGAAATTTACTTTCGTTCGAGCTCAGAACCAAACCCCTGACCGTTGTCCATAGGAACGATAACAGGAGCTGCTTCGGTCACGGGCCGGCTGAAAAGCGCTTTGTGTATGGGGTGTGTAATCGTCAGGACCGGCCGGGTGGACTGGCGTACCACTTCTGCAGTGTTATTGCCAATGTACACACGCCGGAGACCTTTCCGTCCATGGGTGGACATCACAATCATGCCGATTTCATGGTCTTCAGCGAACCGGATGATGGCATTGCTGGGTTCCACATCACGGTCGAAGAGATACTTCACTTTTACCTCTCCCGCTCGCGGATACTCGTCAGACAGATTGGGAAGCCTCTTGCGGATCTCAGATTCTGACTCCGGCCTATCCAATTCGCTGATGTATTGAATGTACAACGTTGCGTTGTTCTGCCGTGCGATTGAAAGAGCATAGGAGAGCGCGATGTTGGCGGCCGGCGAAAGATCTGTAGGACAAAGAACAGAACTTACTTTACCTCCATTCTGCGGACCCCGCTGGATGCTGAGGACCGGCTGGCGTGCAAGCCGGACAACCCGCTCTGCCGTGCTCCCAATCAGGTGTGAGGAGAGATGTGTCAAACCTCTCGTCGCAATGACAATTAGATCATATTCTTGTTTTTCACTTTCCTCAACGATCACCTTGTATGCTCGTCCGGGAATGACGCGGGTTTTCATCCGCACGCGCCTCCCGGCATATTTCCGGAGGAGCACGCCAAACTGCTGTTCGAGGAACTCCTCTTTGCGGCGCTGGTAGTCACGAATGAAATCCCCCTCGGCGTGAAGCGCGCCAAGAGGCGAAACGACAAACTCCTCCACATGCAGAAGCGTGATCTCCGCTTCGTATTGCGTGCCAAGCAAGACGGCGTGCTCCACAGCATCTTGAGCATGCGGGGAAAAATCCGTCGGAACGAGAATGCGCTTCGGTGTATACATCTCTATCTCCTCAATGCCTCCAGCTTTTGCCTTAGAATTTCGTTCACAAGCCTTGGGTTTGCTTTCCCTTTCATAGCCTTCATCGTTTCTCCGACAAGGAAGCTGAATATCTTTTCGTTTCCCTCGAGGTACTTCTGCACTTGGTGGGCGTTATTCCTGACGACTGTCTCGATGGTGCGCACGATAACATCAGTATCGGACACCTGGAGAAGCCCCTTTGACTCGACTATTGTTTGCGGTGCGGCATCCGTGACCAGCATCTCTTCAAACACATCCTTGGCAATCTTCCCGCTGATAGTCCCATCGCTGATAAGCGCAATCATTGAGGCGAGACTCCGGGGAGTGATGGGAAACCGGTCGATATCAATCTTCCTTTCACCAATCACCCTCAGGACATCCGTCATCACCCAGTTGCTAACGGCCTTCGCGTTCTCCTTCATTGACTTGCCCGTCAAAGAGCAAAGCTCCTTCAGTGACTCGTCAAAGTAGTCTGCCAAACCCTTTTCTGTTGTCAGAACGTCTGCATCGTAACGAGGTAGATCAAGTTCATTCATAAATCTGTCGCGACGCGGTGTGGGGAGTTCCGGCAGACCCTGTCGTACCTTCTCCTTCCATCCCTCATCCACAAGAACGGGGACAAGATCCGGGTCAGGGAAATACCGATAGTCATGTGCTTCCTCCTTGCTCCGCATTGGGAAGGCCGCATTCTGGTTCGCATCCCAGAGGAGTGTCTCCTGTCTCACCGTGCCACCGTCCTCGATCAACTGAACATGCCGGTTGATCTCATACTCCAAAGCTCGCTCGACATACCGAAACGAATTCAGGTTTTTCACTTCAGTCTTGGTACCGAACTTTTCCTCACCCTTCCTGCGGACGGACACATTCGCATCGCACCGGAGACTCCCTTCCTCCATGTTCCCGTCGCAAATGCCAAGGTACGTCACAAGCTGTTTGATCTTCCAGAGATACTGATAGGCTTCGCGTGGAGAGCGTATGTCGGGCTCGCTCACAATCTCAATCAGGGGCACGCCGCATCGATTGACATCCACAAGCGTGTCTACATCAAGGTCATGGATGGATTTTCCTGCATCCTCTTCCATGTGGATCCTCGTAATGCCGATCCACTTCCTGCCTCCATCGTCCAGGTCAATCTGTACAGAACCGTTGGTGCAGATCGGTTCCTCGTATTGTGAGATTTGATAGCCCTTGGGGAGGTCGGGGTAGAAATAGTTTTTCCGGGCAAAGACAGAGCGTGGAGCGATCGCGCAGCCGACAGCAAGACCCATTCGCATGATGAACTCCACCAGATTGATGTTCAGCACCGGCAACGTCCCCGGCATGCCGAGGCAAATGGGACAGACGTTTGTGTTTGGCTCGCTGCCAAACGAGGTCGGGCAGCCACAGAAGGCTTTTGTCCGCGTCAGCATCTGGGCGTGGACTTCGAGGCCAATAACAGGTTCGTACTGTTCGTTCAGCTTCACCTGGTGTTTTTTGGTTTGATGCGACGACCTTAATTGCGAATGGCCTGGGTCACTTTCTCCGCCGCTTCTTTCAAACTCGACGCAACCAGGAAGTTCATCCCTGAGTTCCTTAAGATCTCACCTGCAAGCTCCGCATTTGTCCCGGCCAGACGGACAACGATCGGAACATTCACGTGGACCTTCTTTGCCGCCTCAACAACACCGGTTGCCACGCGGTCGCATCGCACGATACCGCCGAAGATGTTGATGAGCACGGCTTTGACGTGATGATCGGCAAGGATAATCTTGAATCCTGCCTCCACCGTTTGCTCATTCGCGCCACCGCCGACATCCAGGAAATTCGCCGGCTCACCCCCAGCCAGCTTGATGATGTCCATTGTCCCCATCGCAAGCCCGGCACCGTTAACCATGCAGCCGACGTTCCCATCGAGCTTGATGTAGTTAAGGTTCGATTTCGATGCCTCCACTTCGAGAGGGTCTTCTTCATCCAGATCCCGCAGGGGGAGAAGTTCCGGGTGGCGGAACAGCGCGTTGTCATCGAAGTTCATCTTCGCGTCCAGCGCCATCACGTCCCCTTCCGCGGTGATGACCAGGGGATTGATCTCGGCAAGTGAACAGTCCATCGCATCGTACGCTTTATACAGCGCCGTCAGGAATTTCACCGCATTCTTGAATGTGTCTCCCGAAAGACCCAGACCAAACGCGAGTTTGCGCGCCTGGAATGACTGGAACCCAATGGCTGGATCAATAAACTCCTTCAGGATTTTCTCCGGGGTTTCCGCAGCTACTTTCTCTATTTCCACCCCTCCTTCGGTCGATGCCATGACCACATTGCGTGAGGAGGCACGGTCCAACGTCACACCCACATAGAGCTCTCTCGCAATATTGATCCCCTGCTCGATCAAAAGGCGCTTCACGACTCTTCCCTCCGGACCGGTCTGGTGCGTCACCAACGTCATCCCGAGGATTTGTCCGGCAAGCTGCCGCACCTCATCGAGGCTGCGTGCGACCTTGACGCCACCCCCTTTGCCGCGGCCTCCGGCGTGAATCTGCGCCTTCACGACCCACACGTTCCCCCCCAACTCCTGAGCGGCTCGCACTGCATCGTCTACGGAAAACGCCACCTTCCCCTTCGGCACCTCCACGTTGAACTTCCTGAGGATCTCTTTCCCTTGATACTCATGAACTTTCATGTACTTCTCCTGAGGTTGAGTATTTGCTAATCCTGAAACTCGCTTGACGACTGCCAGTCCTGAAGGACCTCTTTTGCTTTCACGTAACCCGGAATCGGGACAAACAACCGCGCGGGCTTGTTCAGCGCGCTCCGGGAGATGGAGCTGTCACCTCCTCCATCCCACACATATCCGACGGAACCGAAGTCTGTTGGATGCACCGTGTAGCCTTCGGACTCCAGAAACGCC
>DASRUE010000283.1:0-3502 GCA_035687895.1 Bacteroidota bacterium
TGGTCTGGCTAAACGGCTGGAAGAAGTATTTCTCCCCGGCAAGAGTGAGCCCGAGGTGATGCCAAAGACATCTTCCGGTCTTCGCCTCCTGCAACAAGTACGAGACGAGGCACACCGCTTTGCGATCACATTCCATCGGTCGCTCCGCGCCAAGCGCACACTGCAGACCGAACTCGATCTCATTGAAGGGATTGGTAAGACGCGTGCGAAAGAACTCCTCGAAGCTTTCGGCTCGGTGCAGGGCGTCAAGTTTGCGACCGCGGAACAGTTGACCGAGATTGTCGGCGAGAAGGTAGCGGGAAAGATTAAGGAATATTTTGCAACAGAGGAGGTGGAGAAGAGTTGAGCACTACCCGCGAGTACGGGTACAAAGGCATGTACGCGATCGTGGTGAAGGTAATCGATTCTCAAGAACGATATGACGAAGGCTTTGACAGTTGAGATTGTGTGATGAGGAGGCGTTTATAGACGTCACCCTTTCAGGGTTTGGTTTGTCTGCTCTTTTGTGGTTGGGGTTTCACCCCAACCTTTTCGTTATGCGACCCCTTCGGGGTCATGTGGGTGGATCACGCTATCCTTCTTGTTGTTCACCCCGGAGGGGTGCAATTCTTTAGGGGTTGGGTAACACCTGGCCCCATTTGGAATCAAGAACAATAAATGAACCCTGAAAGGGTGAGATTCCCCGAAGTTATAGAAAGGGAACTGTATGCCGCAGTCGTTAGCAAAGATCTACGTGCACATCGTCTTCTCAACGAAGAATCGGTTTCCATTTCTGAGCGATCCGGCCATTCGAAAGGAAATGCACGCATACCTCGGCGGCACGTTTAACGAACTCGATTGTCCGATCATCTCTGTCGGAGGCCCTGCTGATCACATTCATGCCCTTTGCATTCTCTCGAAGAATCTCCCCGTCTCGGAAGTGATCGGCAAAGCAAAGAGGAGTTCTTCCAAGTGGGTCAAAACCAAAGGCCGTGAACGGGAAAAATTTTCGTGGCAGGCAGGCTATGGAGCTTTCTCAGTGAGCCAATCGAATGTCGAGCAAGTTCGCAAGTACATCCAACGACAGGAAGAGCACCACCGCAAGAAGACATTTCAAGATGAGTTCAGAGAATTCTTGAAAGCATATCAAGTCGAGTATGATGAACGGTACATCTGGGATTGAATGAGGGCGTCAAGGACCAAACGAAAAACTTGCACTGGGACTTTTGGAGTTCAAGAGTTCCTGCAACGGCTCTGATGACTTTGCCTGGTAGTGCATCAAGATGGCAACGGGCGGCGGCAAGACAAGGGCAAAGGAGTTGCTCGAAGCCTTCGGCTCGGTGCAGGGCGTCAAGTTTGCGACCGCGGAACGGTTGACCGAGATTGTCGGCGAGAAGGTGGCTGGGAAGATCAAGGAGTACTTTGCCACGGAGGAAGTGGAGAAGGTTTGAGGTTTTTTCTTTGCGGTAATCTGTTCTGCTGTGGCCACCAATCATAAGGACAAACGCCAATATGCATACCTTCCGACAATGTTGGTGGTTTCTTTCCCTTGTATCGATAGTTGGTCTTGGGCTACTTCTACTGAGCTGCAAAGACGACGAGAAACCCGCCGGTCCTGGTGACGGAGGAGAACAACCACCGACCGCGGATTTCACTGCGACCCCGATAAGCGGCGGTGTCCCTCTGGCAGTGCAGTTCACTGACCGGTCAACTGGAACGATCTCCATTCGGGAGTGGATCTTTGGTGACGGAGGGACGAGCGCGATACAAAATCCTTTGCATGTGTATCAGATCGCCGGAACATACTCGGTGAGTTTGATGGTGTGGGGTCCTCAAGGGAGAGACACGACGACACGGTCCAATTATATTTTCGTTGAGGCTGGACCGACTGCAAATTTCACGGCTAGCCCAACATCAGGGGCAGCGCCCCTTACAGTCCAGTTTACTGATCAATCGACTGGGACTGTCACCAGTAGGCAATGGACTTTTGGCGACGGAGGGACAAGCACGGAGCGCGACCCCTCCTATGTTTATGCTAATCCCGGCACATACTCTGTAACCTTGGTTGTGAGTGGTCCTGTTGGCATTGACACGACCTCAAAAGCAAACTACATTCTTGTGGCCACTCCGGTACCCGGCGATTTGTTTCCATTGATTGTCGGACATCGACTCACTTATGTAGGCTATGCCACGCGTCCCGGAAGTGGATCTCAGATACCTGATCCAACTGGATCATACCGAACGACATGGACAATCACGAGCAATGTTGCCCCGAGTCCGTTGGGTGGAGTCGCAACGTCTATTGTTGACAGTACCACAGGACCATTTGGCCCAGGCGGCCTCGTGGTGACTATCGCTCGAACTCTCTTTATCCGGAAGGATACAACAGAAGACTTCGAGTTCCTACAGACAATCGGACCATTCAAGCGGGCGTTCGGCATTCCAATAGGAACGGGTGCGGCTGATACTCTGGTCTGGATAGCGGTGGCAAGGCCCAGTTACGGCGTGGGCACACCTGGACTCAAATGGACAGCGTTTGACTCTATATTCACCGGCTCTGGCGGCGCCCAGGTCAGGCTCCAGATCTTCGGCAAGATCGAGACTCAAGAGACCATTACGGATAGCACTACCGCCCACACGCAGCACAACGCGTATCGATCACGTACCTGGCGACGCATTATGGTGAATGGCACCATTGTGCAGGACGATGCCACAATTATCCGACTGTACCTTGCAGCCAACATCGGCCCAGTACAGATGCACATTGTTGAGGACACTGAGAACATTGGGCATTTTAGGGTGTTGAGCGGCAAGAACTTCTGATCCGCACTTTCTCGTTGCTGTATGGGGGCACCTGAACGAAGGTAGGTGACACGTCTGGAAGTCCATCAACTTGGCGATTTTGAAGTTTACGGGTTACTTTTTTGCCGAGCGGGAATAGAATAGTCTTCCTCCGGCAAAGCAGGTCCTTCATTTCCCAGATTTCTGAGCACATTTGTGATGGTCGCAGTGCGTTTGAGTTGTGGGCATGGGATTTGCTCAATTTGACTTATATTCGACAGGTATCCCCAAGAGGATTTCGAGCATGTCCCTTTATTCCAACATTCTCCAGTCAAGTGCGGTTTTAATTCGTGGCCGCGCCAGTAAGGTGTTCGACAGGCACGGCATAGTGTTGGGGGGCGTTCTGATTTTCGGATACTATCTGTGGAGTACGTTGGATTGGTTCAAAACCTCCCATCTGCAGAGAAGTTTTGAGGAGTACTTTTTTCAGTTCGACTCGGTGATCATGCTTTGGCTTCTGCTTTTCGTCGGTTCAAAACTGCATGCACATAGAAAGGCGGAACGGGAGAGAGGACGCAGAGCCATTCTGGAGAACGAACGACAGACAATGCGTCTGGAATTGCTTGATGAGGTAACGACACTGCTCACGGACTCTGTCAACAACCCCCTTGCAATCATATCATTGTCTGCCAGTACCATCCGTGAGCGATTTGGCTCTGACACTGAGATTATTCAAACATTG
>DASRUE010000284.1:0-6746 GCA_035687895.1 Bacteroidota bacterium
CTTCACGCGCATCGACACCAATGTCCGTGAGGGGAGAGCGGACGCCTTTGTCCCAGTTCTGTCCCTTCAGGATTTTCTTGATCCGGAAATACTTCGTGGCCGGGTCCCGCTCGATCTTTGCGCCAAGCAGCCCAAGCTGGATGCGCTCGGGTTTCGGGTAATCGCCGCCACCAACGTATGTATGGCCGACGTTCAGCTCGCCGATCATCTCACCAATAACGTACGTGAGGTCGGCACGATGGTTGACAGACGAAAGGAGTGGACTGTATCGCTCGCGCATCTTCGGCCAGTCCACGCCATGCATATTGGGATCGAAAAAGAAATCCCGCATCTGCCGCCAGCATTCGTTGTAAATCTGGTTCCATTCGGCGCGGCGGTCGAGGTTCATCTTCATGTCGCCAAGGCTGAGCTTCTCCTTGGCGTCGATCTTTCCTGTCGGCAGGTCGATGATGGAGAACGACCCGTTCGATCCGACGATCATCTTCTTGCCATCAGCGGAAATCTCAAACCCGTTGAACTCACCCAGCTCGGTCTCCTTCTGCTTGTCCAGGTCATACAGGAAGATCTTTGCTTTCTCGTCCTTGCTTCCATTACGCACATAATAGAGCTTATCTCCGACCGATTGCAGATTCCGGTAACTCGCATTCGAGATTGGCAGTGTAGTGATCCGTTGCTGCAGTCCCTGCACGTCCACCTTCACGGTCACCTTCGAGTCGGCATCCCCCTTCTTGTCCTTCTTTTCGTCCTCTTTCTTCGGAGTTTCCTTCTCTCCCTCTTTTACTTTTACTTCATCGCTCTTGGGTGCAAATGGCGACTTGGTGTCCTTTGAGAGAGTGACGAGATAGATGCTCGCCAAGTCGCTGTAGGAATGGTTCCATTCTGTGGCGCTGTAAGTGGGACTGAATGTACGGTCCGAGACGAAGAAAAGGTACTTGCCATCAGAGCTGAAAGCCGGACTGTACGACTCGAACCAGCCATCGGTGACCGGGTAAGTCTCCTTCTTCTCCACCGAATAGAGTTGCACGGTCATCATCACCTTCTCTTCAGGAAGCGCATAGACGATCCACTTGCTGTCGGGTGACCAGTTGTACTGCGTGATCTCCCACGCGGTGGCCTGTGCAACAAGTGTGACGGCTTTCGATTCCACATCCACATACTGCAGGCGGAGCTTCTTGTCGGACCAGAGGAGCTTCTTGCTATCCGGCGACCAATACACCTCGTACTTGTATGTGTCGGCGTTCCGCGTCAGTTGGACAGCGGGACCATTCCCGTCTTGCGGCATCATGTAGATCTCATTATCACCGCTCGCATCGCCGACGTAGGCGATCCACTTGCCGTCCGGTGACCATTTGGAATTCCGTTCGTGGACGCCGGAGGTGTTGGTGAGGTTCCTGGTGTTACCGTTCTTTGCAGGGACGGTGAAGATGTCGCCGCGCGCCCCAAAGAGCGCCCGGTTGCCGTCAGGAGCGATCTCGTAATTGGTGATTTCTTTGCTAACGTCTCTGATGCCTCCGCGTCCAATGGCGAAGTCCTCCTGGATCGTCACCGGAATCTTCTGGCTCTGTTCCGTGGCGAGGTCAAACCTGTAAAGAAAGCCGCCGTTCTCAAACACGATGGCGTTATCCCCCAGCGATGGGAACTTCACATCGAACTCGGTAAACGTGGTCAGCTTTTTCGTCTGCTTTGTGCCAAGATCGTACACATAGAGGTTCATCTTCGCATCCCGGTCGGAGGCAAAGTAGATCTTATTGCCCGCCTGACCGTCGGGCAGGCCGCTCCACATCGGGATGATGTCCTGCGCCGGGTTGTTGGTGATGTTGGTGAGGGATTTGGTGTTGAAGTCGTAAATCCAGACCTCATCCGCCTGGCCACCGCGGTAGCGCTTCCAGGTGCGGAACTCGCGGAAGACACGGTTGTATGCCATCTTCTTTCCGTCGGGCGAAAAGGAACAGAACCCGCCGCGTGGCAGGGGGAGTTGTTCCGAAGGACCACCCTCCGCCGACACCGTAAAGAGCTGGCCGATGAAATCATTCCGTTCGATCATGCGCGAACGGAAGGCAATGGTCTTGTTGTCCCGCCATGCCATCACAATGTTGTTAGGTCCCATCCGGTCGGAGACGTCATCCCTCCCGAGTGTTGCGGTATAGGTAAGTCGCTGCGGGATGCCTCCTCCGGAGGGCATCAGGTAGACCTCGGTATTGCCGTCATACTGCCCTGTGAAGGCAATGGACTTGCCATCGGGGGAGAAGCGGGCGAACATCTCGTAGCCGGTGTCGTTTGTCAGCTTGCGCGCAACGCCGCCGGTTGCAGCAACAGTATACAGGTCGCCGGCGTACGAGAACACTACCTGGTCACTATGAATGGTTGGAAATCGCAGGAGCCGGGCCTGCCCCACGGAGGGCGTTTCCGCCCGCAGGGGGGCTTCCTGTGCTGTGAGGAGCGAATGAAAGCCGAGAGCCAATACGACAACAACAAAGGAGCGTAACAGAAGCATGATGAGTCCTTTCGGGATTGAGGTACGGGAAGAACGGAGCCGCCGCGGATGGTGAGTGGGCGCCCGCCGATACGTCTTGAGAGGCGGGGGATAACAACGTATTGAGTCTGGCGATGAAATTCAAGGGGAGATGGGTGACCCCAATTTAGAAAAGTACCCATGATTCAGGATCACTTCTTCAGCAACTGCACAATGCCTGTCACGACGGTCTTCGCATCGCCGAAGACCATCATTGTCTTCTTGTCATAAAAGAGGTCGTTGTCCTCGCCTGCGAAGCCGGGGTTGAGGCTGCGTTTCACCACCATCACGGTTCGCGCCTGGTCGACATTCAGGATCGGCATGCCGTAGAGGGGGCTCTCTTTCTTGGTGCGTGCGGCAGGGTTCACCACGTCGTTTGCGCCGATAACGAGTGCCACATCGGTGTTCTGGAAATCGTCGTTGATCTGGTCCATCTCCATGAGGAGATCGTACGGCACGTTCGCCTCGGCAAGAAGGACATTCATGTGGCCCGGCATGCGTCCGGCAACGGGATGGATGGCATAGCGGACCAACGCGCCTTGGCTCGCCAACATGCTGGCAAGTTC
The DNA here is from genome assembly GCA_035687895.1 of Bacteroidota bacterium. Lineage (GTDB taxonomy): Bacteria > Bacteroidota > Ignavibacteria > UBA10030 > UBA6906 > JAERML01. The sequence continues at coordinate 3,079 of DASRUE010000284.1, forward strand.
CTGCAGCACGTGCTGGGCCTGCGCCACTGCAAGTCCGTACCCCGGAACGATGATCACCGATTGGGCATTCTCCAGCATGTAGGCTGCGTCATCCGGCGTATAACGGATGACTGTCCGTGTTTCCGAGGTTGTTGTCCCGGCAGCATAGTCCGCCCCGACGCCGGCAAAGAGGACGTTTGCCAGTGAGCGGTTCATTGCCTTGCACATGATTTTGGTGAGGATGATTCCCGACGTGCCTACGAGTGTCCCCGCGATGATCAGGACATTGTTGGAGATAACGAACCCGGTCATGGCACCGGCCAGACCGGAGTACGAGTTCATGAGGGAAATTACGACGGGCATATCCGCACCGCCGATGGGGATGACGCTGGTGACACCGAGGATGATCGAAACGCCAATAATGAGAACAAGGAGAAACCATTTGGATGGGTCGAGCACGAAGAACACACCCATCACGATGACGGCCAACAGCATTGCCGTGTTGGTCTGCTTCTGCATCGGATAGAGGATGGGGGCGCTCTTCATGATCCCCTGCAGCTTCGATGAGGCAACCATGCTGCCCACAAACGTCACCGTCCCGATCAAGAGGCTGAGAACAATGGTGATGAGGACATCCATGGTTACTGAGGTGTTGGTCCAGACCGTCAGGCTCGTGTCACCGGAGAGCCGGAGGTACTCGGAGAACGCGACCAGCGTCGAGGCGCCGCCGCCAAACCCATTCAGGACACCGACCATCTGAGGCATTCCCGTCATCTGTACGTTCTTTGCCATAATCAGACCGAGTGCAGAACCAATCAACAATCCGATCAGGATGTAGGTAAAGTCGAGGATTCGCTGGTCCAGAAGCGTTACTACGATGGCAATCAGCATGGCGAGTGCGCCGAGCAGATTTCCCTGCCGGGCGGTTTTCGGGGAGCTGAGCATCTTCAAGCTGACGATGAACAGCACCGAAGCGAGCAAATAGGCAAGCGCGGTTATTACATTCATGAGTGGAAGATCCTACTTATTGGAGTCCGGTGGCTTTGGGGATTGTTTCTTGAACATCTTCAACATCCGATCGGTCACCATAAACCCGCCGACCACGTTAATCATTGCAAAAACCACGGCCACCATGCCGAGGATGACACTCAGTCCCCCGTGTCCTTCCCCGGCCGCGATGAGCGAACCGACGATGGTGATGCCCGAGATCGCATTCGACCCGGACATGAGCGGCGTATGGAGCAGCGGCGGTACTTTGCTGATCACCTCCACTCCCACGAACGTTGCCAGCACAAAAATGTAGATCGAGACCATCAAAGTTTCAGTCATAACCTTGAACCTCCTTGCAGTGCGTTCTTAACGGCTTCATTGACCACCTCCCCATTGCGGGTAATGCATGCGCCCTTTGCGATCTCATCGGCAAAGTCCGGTGTGGCGCCCGCGTTGGGGTACAGGTGTTTGAACAGATTGGAGACGTTCTTTGCATACATGAGGCTCGCATCCACCGGGATGGTGGCCGGGAGGTTTACTGCGCCGATGATGATGACGCCGTGCTTCACAACAGTCTTACCCGGTTCGGTGAGTTCACAGTTCCCTCCCTGCTCGGCCGCAAGATCGACGATCACGGAACCCGGTCTCATGAGTTTTACCATTTCTTCGGTGATGAGGATGGGTGCTTTCTTGCCGAAGACCTGTGCAGTGGAAATCGCAACATCCACCTTCGGCATCCGAGCGCTGAGCACCTCCTTCTGTCTCTTCAAGAATTCCGCCGATTGCTCCTTGGCGTAGCCCCCTGCGGTCTCGAGGTTCTCGGTGATCTCCATCTCGAGAAACGCTGCGCCGAGACTTTTCACCTGCTCCTTCACTGCCGCACGGACATCAAACGCTTCCACTTTCGCGCCGAGCCGCTTTGCCGTTGCGATCGCCTGGAGGCCTGCCACACCCGCGCCGAGGACCAACACAGTTGCGGGGGGAACGGTCCCGGCCGCCGTCATGAGAAGGGGAAACATCTTACCGAGCTTCTCTGTTGCGAGCAGAACGGACTTGTATCCTGCAACCGTTGCCATGGAGCTGAGCGCGTCCATGCTCTGCGCACGGGTGATGCGCGGGATGTACTCCATGGAGAAAGCTGTGATCTTGCGTTGCAGAAAGATCTGTACAAGATCCGGGTTGCTCAGCGGCGCAAAGAACCCGATGTAGGTAGAGCCCTCCCGCAAGCGGTCAGCATCGTGTTTTGGAGGCTGGACTTTGAAGACGATGTCTGCTTCATTGTAAAGAACCGCAGCATCCGTTACGATGCGCGCACCTGCCTTCACGTACGCTTCATCGGGGTGAGAAGCGGCCAGACCGGCACCGTGCTCGATAAGTATGTCGTGCTTGTCCTTGATGAGTAATGGAACGAGGGAAGGGATGAGTGCGACGCGTGTTTCGCCGGCGGATGTTTCTTTTGGGACAGCTATTCGTGCCATAGGGGATTTCCTTGCGTTTGAGAGTAGAGCGGCTGCTGCACTGAGTGGTTCGATGCTGCGGGCGATGGAATTGGCCACTCCATGGTACAAAAAAGTGTTGAATACATCAACTTGATTGCCTTTGAATCGGCACGTATCATGCCAGCCCTGTTGCCTTGTTCTTGCAGGGTTCCGAGAGTCGAATTCTCAAACATGGCAACCATACCTCTTGTTCTTGCCAAGAATGATATGAAGAGGTAGGGCTGTAAGGCTCCATATCCGCTGAGGGCGTGGTTCTTCATTCCGGGCACTCGACATTCTCCGGCGAGGTGCTTATTATTGAGATAGTCTCTCCCACAATTGAAACCGGCCGCGTATGAATACGCATGAACGATCCACCCAACTCTTCGCCATTCGTCTCTCTCTCGCTGTTGGTGCCATCATGCTGGCAGGCAAATGGTACGCCTACCTCATCACTGATTCAGCGGCGATTCTCTCCGATGCGGCCGAATCGGTCGTACATATCATTGCTGTTGCGTTTGCCGCGTTCAGCATGTGGTTCAGTTTTCAGCCGGCGGACAAGAGTCACCCGTACGGACACGACAAGATCTCCTACTTCTCCGCGGGGTCGGAAGGGTTTCTCATTGTTCTCGCTGCGGCATTCATCATCTACGAAGCTGTCCGGAAGCTGCTCGGTGAGATCACGCTGGAGAATCTCGACACAGGGACATCCATCGTGTTCGCTGCATCGGTTGTCAATCTTGCACTTGGTGCCTATCTGGTATGGCAGGGAAGACGGGGGAAGTCACTGATCCTGATTGCGAACGGCAAGCATGTGCTCACCGACTCATGGACGAGTTTTGGGGTGGTGGTGGGATTACTGCTGACGCTCTGGACTGGCTGGCTTCCATTCGATCCCCTGATCGCGATCGCAGTTGCCATCAATATTCTCTGGTCTGGCGGAAAACTGATACGTCAGTCTGTGGGTGGCTTGATGGACGAAAGCAATCCGCAACTGGAGCGATCCATCCGGACTGTGCTTGACGCAGAAACGACACGGCGGAAACTGGAGTACCACGAACTCCGCTATCGCGAGGCGGGGAATACAGTGTGGGTGGAGTACCATCTTCTGTTTCCGGCGGAAACGACGTTGGAAAGCGCCCACCGTTGTGCCACCGAGATTGAGGCGGCCTTGACAAGCTCATTACCGGGCGGGGCGCATGTCACGAGCCACCTCGAGCC
>DASRUE010000285.1:0-4697 GCA_035687895.1 Bacteroidota bacterium
GCACTCCCGATGTAGTGAACATCATCGACGAGGAAAACACGGCAAGAGAGATGACGTATTTCGACATCGCCGCCCGCGCGCTGAGGATGCACAAGACCCAAGGGATGGACCGCGCCGATCTACGCAGGTTCTCGCGCGGGCAGAGTCTTTTCAAGCTCATCCGGTCCAAGAGTCTCTTTGACAAAGACTCCACAACTTTCTTTGGCGGTATCGATATCTGGCGGGATGATTCTCTGGTGCCCTTGACGAAGATCCATGAGCAGCTTGCCATGCTGCATCAAGGGATGTTGCCGGATTCAGCACTCGCAATTGCCTCATCATTACTCTCGCAGATATCACGGGAAACGCCGACCTCTTCCCTCGCGTCAAGAGTACTCCAGCACTGGACAGCGGAGTTGGAACAATTGATAATGCTGGTTTGTGGAGTGAAGGCGTCGCTGGTGTTGGATGACCCTGTTGTTGTGCCTCAACAGAAAGTGACGTGCAGGTTGCAGGTGGAATCGAACGATTGTAGGATCAGCGCGCTGAAGTATGAATTTGCCCTGCCGTCTGGGTGGGTGATGAATGAGCGACCCGACGCTGCACCGGAATTGAGCAGTGATCGGTATGCGCGGGATTTTGAGCTCATTGTGGGAGGTTCTCCGGTCCTTACATTGCCGAGTGCAGTGGCGCAGTACCGCCCGATTGAGACGGAGCAAGTAGTCGCTGTGGCCATCAACTGTATGCTGTCTGGTAAGCCTGTGCTGCTCAAGGCGCGTGCTCTCATCGATATCGCCCCACACCAGACGTTCACCGTTACGCCGAAGGTGGCGCGGGTCGCCCCCGACAAGCTGACGAAAGGGAAGATGTTCACGTATGTTGTGCGGAACTTTCGACCGATCAAGACTGCCGGGGTTGTTCGGGTAATTGCTCCGAAGGGATGGTCGGCGGAATCTTCTTCATTCGTAATCGGCAAAGAGGACAGCACGGCAACAGGAGAGCTCCTCGTTATTCCCCCGATGGATGCTCAACAGGGTGATTATACGCTTACGTTCAAGACGGATTATGTGGCGGAGAAAATTACCGTCCGTGTGTTCCCTGTGGCAGTCGCAGAAGAAACCTCGGTCGGAATCGTCAAGAGCTACGACAATACCCTCGAGTCCGCTATGGACGAATTGGGAGTGCGACATGTGCTGGTGACGGAAAAAGACTTTGAATCTGGAGACCTCTCCCGTTTCTCAACTATCATTCTGGATATTCGCGCTTACCTCGTGCGGGAGGATCTCCGGAAGCACAACGGTCGTCTCCTCGAGTATGTGAGGAACGGCGGCAACCTCGTGGTGCTGTACCAACGTGATCAGGAGTGGAAGCCGGAGTACGCGCCATATCCATTTCAAATCACACGACGGCGCATTACGATGGAAGAGGTCCCGGTGGACGCGCTGAAGCCAGATCATCCACTGGTGAACAATCCTAACAGGATCGTGGCCGCTGATTGGGACGGATGGAAGCAGGAACGCGGAGTCTACTTCCCAGGCGACGTCAACCCGGCGTACGAGCAACTTCTTTCCGCTCATGATTCGGATGAACCTGACCTGACCACCGGGCTCCTCGTTGCGACGAGTGGCAAAGGCTCATACATCTACACTTCCTATGTCTGGTACCGTCAACTCAAGGAGTACAATCCTGGGGCGTTCCGGTTCCTTGCAAACTTCGTCTCATATCCTTTTCATCGAAAGTAGATCCATGAGAATCCGGATTGCGACGCTTTGTCTTCTCCTTGTTGCGGGCTGCTCCTCACAGGAGCGTCGTTCTCTCGTTGTTTATTCCCCCCACGGCAAAGAAATGCTTGGCGCGTTTGAGCAACAGTACGAGACCCTCTATCCGGAGGTCGACGTCCAATGGCTCGACATGGGATCGCAGGATGTGTACGATCGAATCAGAACCGAACGCCAGAACCCCCAGGCCGACATTTGGTGGGGCGCGCCCGCGACCACCCTTGCGAAAGCGGAAGCCGAAGGTCTACTCGAACGATATGTTCCCACGTGGGACCTGGCAGTGGCGGATGAGTTTAAGAGCCCTCATCAGTACTGGTATGGAACATATGTTACTCCTGAAGTGATCATGTACAACAACCGGGTGCTAACGAAGGAGAATATCCCGACCGATTGGGACGACCTTCTCGCCCCCATGTGGAAGGACAAGGTGGTCATTCGCTATCCTCTCGCATCCGGGACGATGCGCATCATCTACTCCGCACTAATCCAGAGAGAGTTGCAACGGACCGGACGTCTGGAAGACGGGTTTGATTGGCTCCGCAGACTGGACGCGAACACAAAAACATATGCGGCCGACCCAACACAACTGTACTTGAAGATTGCACGTGAAGAGGGACTTGTGACTCTTTGGAATCTTCCTGACGTCGTCCTGCAGGTCAACGTCAACAGGTATCCTTTCGGATACGTAATCCCGAAAAGTGGAACGCCGCTCATCACGGACTGCATCGCGATTGTCAAGGGATCGAAGCACATCGAGGAAGCGAAACGGTTCTATGAATTTATCACCTCAAAGGAAAGCTTGATTCGGCAAGCACGAGAGTTTTATCGTATCCCGACGCGTAAAGACATTCCGCAGGCAGATCTGCCGGACTGGATGACGTCACTGAACTTGACGCCGATGAATGTCGATTGGGATCAGCTTGCCGCGAATGAGAAGGTGTGGATGAAACGATGGGATGACGAAGTGAAGGGGAGTGGCAGGAGAGGACGGTAATCACGGGGATTCAACAGAGGGCACAATCGGATGTCGATATTATCACTTGAGAACATCTCAAAGAGATTCAAAGAAACATCGGCAGTACGGGATGTCACTCTTGAAATTGCGTCCGGCGAGTTTTTCTCCATCCTCGGGCCCAGCGGTTGTGGTAAGACCACGTTACTGAGATTGATCGCCGGGTTTGAATCACCAACTGCGGGAAGAATTCTACTGGATGGGAAGGATATGACTCCGGTCCCGCCACAGGCTCGGGCCATCGGGATGGTGTTCCAGAACTATGCATTATTCCCACACATGACCGTCTCTCAGAATGTGGCATTCGGGCTTGAAACAAAGAAGGTTCCCCGGTCAGAGATCCGACGGCGCGTTGATCGGATTTTGGAATCCGTTCATCTTCTTGAGAAGAGGGACGTTCCTGTGCCAAACTTGAGCGGAGGCCAGCAACAGCGAGTGGCGGTTGCCCGGGCGCTGGTTGTGGAGCCAGCGGTACTCCTGTTCGACGAGCCGTTGAGCAATCTAGACGTTGCGCTACGGTTGCAAACGAGGGAAGAAATCCGGGCACTCCAGCGTCGGGTGAAAATAACGACTATCTACGTGACGCACGATCAATCGGAAGCTATGTCGTTGTCAGACAGGATTGCGGTCATGCGGTCCGGCGTTGTCGAGCAAGTGGGAACGCCATCTGAAATCTACGAATCGCCCCGCTCCCCATTTGTGGCTGGTTTCCTTGGAGGAGCGAATATTCTCCGAGGGGTCGTGAGCAGCCAGAGATTTCAGACGGGGAAATTCACGGTGGATCTTCCGCCGTCAATAACGCCACGGGCAGGTTCCGTGGATGCAGCAGTCAAGCCGGAAGCTATTGCGCTCTCTGCACATCATGAAGGTGATCACCAAGGTCACATTGTGGAGCAGGAGTATCTCGGCTATACCACGAATTTCGTCGTGTCTGTCGCAGGTCTCTTGCTGCGTGTTTCGATGCTAAGTTCAGACAACACTCGTAGGCTCACACCGGATACAACGGTCGGACTCAGCATCGATTGGTCCCGTTGTACCTTTTTTCCGGCCGACTGATGGTGAGAGTCCGCCCAACCTCTCTTATTCCTACCTTCCTCGTTGCCGTTGTTTTTCTCGGCTACGTGGTGTATCCCCTCGTGATCATGCTGCAAAGCAGTCTCCTCGTTGATGGTACGTTCTCTCTGGATCATTATGCTGCACTTCTGAATCCCGCGCACCGGGCCAATATCGAGGCGATAACGAACTCGGTGCTTGTTTCGCTTTTTTCGGTGGTGTTTAGCGGCGTGATTGGTGTTGCGCTGGCAGTGACATTCACCCAACTTGATTTCCGGTTTCGGCGTGTCCTCTCCCGCCTCGCCGTCCTCCCGATTGCCCTCCCACCACTAGTTGGGGTAATTTCATTCTTGTTTGTGTTTGGAGAAAGCGGCTTCCTGCCAAGGCTACTGCAGCTCATGGTAGGCAGTGAGGGGGTGCCATTCTATCTCGATGGGATCAGTGCAATCGTCGTCGTCCATGTTTATTCGTTCTATGTATATTTCTACTTGTTTGTCTCCAACGCGCTTCGGCGGTTGGATCCTTCGCTGATGGAAGCCTCCGCAAGTCTTGGCAGCGGTGCGTGGAGAACATTTGTTCGCGTTGTTCTTCCCGCACTCCTGCCGTCGCTGGTTGGTGCCTCTGTATTGACATTCATGGCAAGCATGGCCTCTTTCTCGGCACCACTTCTTTTTGGCGGAGAGCACCGATTTCTGACAACGCAAATCTACTCCACGAAACTGAATGGTGAGATAGATCTGGCCGCAGCCCAGTCAGTGCTACTGACCGGCATCTCCATCGTGTTCTTCATCATCCTTAGCCGGACAATCAGCACACGCTCCGTAGTTGCCTCAAAAGGTACGAGCCTGCTTCGATCAATATCACTCTCGCCCTTT
>DASRUE010000286.1:0-3541 GCA_035687895.1 Bacteroidota bacterium
GCGCGCTGACGACCACCACACCCGACCGTGCGCTCCGGCGCGGTGAAGACCTTCACCACCTGCGCCCACACTTGTCGGCCTCTATCGCAAGGATCAACCCATCCCTCATTCCTCTTCCTTCTGGCGGACATGACACATAACTACTGGCTTGACGCATGTTTGTAGCGTATAGCCGGTGGCTAATCGCTACGTTGTAGCGTTTATTTCGATTATGGTTTCATCAAACGCTCAATCGGGCTCTGCAGTTGAGCAACCTTTCGTTGGCTCACATGTGCGTAGATTTCTGTTGTCTTTATACTCTCGTGTCCGAGAAGATCTTGAATGTATCTCAGATCCGTTCCCTCCTCCAGCATGTGAGTGGCAAAGGCGTGCCGTAAACTGTGAATGGATACTTGTTTTGAAATGCCCGCTCGGTATGCCGTTTTCTTGAAGACACCCTCGGCACTCCGAATGGCGTATGGTTTCCCCGGTTTCTCCCCCTCAAACAGCCACTCGCGAGGCTGATACACTTTCCAATATTGCTGTAAGGCCTGCACCACGACGCCCGACAAAAGCGTATACCGGTCCTTCTTCCCCTTGCCGCCCCTGATATGTATCATCCCTCGCTCTTCATCCAGATCCTCCCAATGCAGCCGTACAACCTCGCCAACACGCAAGCCCGCGGAATACACAAGCATGAGCATTGCCTTGTGTTTCAGGTTGGAGAGGTTTTCAAACAACCTGCGCACTTCACCCTCACTCAGCACGACTGGGAGTTTCCGTTCCTTCTTGGGACGCGGGAGCTTTCCCAGTGCCATCGGTTGCCCATACAAATCCACATACAGCAGGCGCAAGGCGTTGATCACCTGATTTATTGTCGCCGGTGCGTAGTGCTCACGTTCTATGAGGATGAGCAGGAACGAGCGCAGATCAGTATCTGTTGCCTCCCGCGGGTGCTTCGGCCGAATATGCCGGACGAACAACCGAAGGCAGCTCAGGTACGCCTTGATCGTCTTCGACGAATACCCTCTTAACCTCATCTCCTGCCGGACCGTCTCAAACAGCCCGGCTTGGACCGGTATCTGTTCCATCCCATACTCCTTTCAGAGGGACACCCCTCCATAGTAAGGAACGAAACCAGGTAACAGGAACAGTTCTACTCATGGCCATGTCCAGGAGCGCCCGCAGGCCGACGGGAGAAGCATGTTGCGTGGTGACGCAAGGTAGATGAATGGATCGGAATTGTCAAGAGACCAAAGCAGTCGGGCATCCTCAAAAGATCGTCGATAACAGGGGTACACCAAGAAAGACGGATACCTCATGGTTTGCCTCGCGGTCATTAAAGCGAAACGAAGGAAGATAGGCAACGTGCACGAACGCGTCAAGAACTGGGAGCCAGAGATCAAGAGCAAGTTCGCCATTGACGGAGGCAAAGCTTCTCGTGATGGTGTCGAGAAAGTCGGTGCCCTGCATTGCGAAACCTGCCCCCAGCCGGATGCTCGAGCCATTCGGGAAGCGTATCAGAGGAACACGGGCGGCGCCGGCAAAGTAGTGACTCTCCCTTGATGGCGTCCAGGCATAGAGAAAACCTCCCACGGCATAGATGTCGGTGGCCGGCAGCAGTATGCCGTCGTAGACTCCGACACTGTAGGAATGGACGTACGAATGTTGCCCACTCTTTTCCACGTCCCACGAAAGATCGAGTCGGAACGCCTGATCCCCGAATCGCTCCGAGCTATACGGAATATAAAACGATTGTCGGAGTCTCCCCCTCACGTCTGGTGTCGTTGTGCGATTCGCGCTTGAGAATCCCGTGAGCTTGAAGTCCGTCTGCAGAGGAGCGCCCAACAGATCGTAGTAGCAGCTAGTGGAGACTTTCAGGAATGCAACGTTGGCTCCGGCATAGGCATTTCTGAATTGATACTTATGGTCCACACCGCCGTATACGGTCGACACAAGGAACGTCAGGTGTCCTGCTCCGCCGGTGGAGTCTCCCGTTTCAAACTCCACGGGGTTGATGAAGCCGTCGATCTCAAGAGATTCGAGGTCCTGCGCCCCGGCATCCCGCCAACAGGGGGTGAGCAACGCACAAGCGGAGACGACGAGCAATGCAGCATGAAGTGTCACGGCTCGACCAGTTCAAATTTGATGCTCTTTGTTTTGATCTTGTCGTTGAGATAAAGCTTAAGAATCCAGTTTGAATTCTGGATCTGCTCCAACACGGCGGCAACAATATCCTCCTTGGTCTTTTCGATGACTCCTTTCGGACGATCAACCCAATCCTTATCCATCCAATTGAAGTGATAAGAATAGCGGTCATCGACATGAATGGTTCCGCTGAACATCTCGTCTCTCTCGATGAGAGAGGTTATGCAATACGTACTGGATGACGACTCCGGTGCGAAGCACTTTGAGACGATCTTCAGTCGTGGTGGGTCGGAATTGACTCCGACCCGCCAGAGCTTCTCAGCCTCAAACTGGAAGAGGAATCTCCCGATCTTGTTTCCCTCATATCGAACATCGGTCTGTTCCCATTTAAAGCCGCGCAGGATGGGTGTCACATGGATGTCTCTCAATCGAATCGCAGGATGAAGAGTCATTACCCACGTATTCGTTTCTGTCTTCATCTGCTTTGCCACATCCATTGAATGTCCTGGGATTCCCTCCACTCCAATCTGAAGATTTGGGTGGTTCAATACAAATCCATCCGGCTGGGAATTGTTCGGAATCCCCACAATCAAAATGGTCGTTACTGGCGAATCCAGGTCCAACTGCACCTGTGCTGAGACAGGAGTCTGGAATACCTGGAGCGCCAGTGAGATTGAAAAGACATGCAGTGTGTATTTGCCTATGGATGGGAACATGATTGGATATTGGTGATAAGGGTGGCGCATGCTGAGACGAGCGCGGCAAGCCCGAGGGCAAACCTCTGGAGTTTCTCCATCCGGGTTTCGCCTGTCGTGAGCCACGAAAAGAACGGTGCGAGGCTGAAGAAATCCGGCGTTGTGGTCCATCGCTTCACGATAACTGCAGCTACGAGCGCCCCGAACGCCCCGGCCGATCCCATCCGTATACTGTCAAATGAAATTTCCGTGATAATCTGCTTCAGTACCGATAGGTCGGTGAAGCCCGTGATGAGGAGTGCGACGCTGAGGAAGAGGGGCTGGGCGAATCCCACGACAAAGTACGTCCAGACGTTTCCATGTGTCGAAATCAGGACGGCGCTCACGCCTGTCAGAAATGCCATGGACGCAACAAAGTAGCCATAGTTGCTCAGAAACGGAGCCGCTTCCGGCAGACTGATCAAAACAATCATCGGGATTGTCGTCAGGAGATAGAACATCCACACGACGATTGTTGGCCTGCGGAGAACCGATCGGCGGTGAGGGTCCGGATTTCTGCGTCGTGGACTTTTCAAGGAACTCACCTGCTGCAATGAGAGTGGTGAGAAGTCCTTACTTGTCGGATGCGGAGGAGAGCAAGTAAAGAGAGACAATACCTGACACCAATGTAGCCACGCCTGCGGCGGAAATCAATACCGCGAACACGGTATTCGCCGGGA
>DASRUE010000287.1:0-7482 GCA_035687895.1 Bacteroidota bacterium
ACAGGCATTGAGGAGCAGACAATGACCTTCGGCCAGGATGACTACCAGATCATCTCGCAAATCCACGACATGGCGGAAATCCTTGAGAAAAAATATGAGGGGGATGAGATTACAATTCGTTTCAGAATGAACCGGATGCACGCAGACAGGCTGAGGAAGATTCTCTTCAGGAAAATCCGAAATTGACTCTGAAATTCTTTAGGGGTTGGATGCACGCCTCCGAATCTCAAGCGCGTGCGTTCACTTTTCACCTGCAAACCCGATCCCCGTAAACTGGTCCCGCATTGAGAACCCCTTCAGTTTCCGGGCCGAAGGAAGTTCCACAATGTCCTCTCCGCTGTAGGCCACAAGGTCGTCGCTGCCGAAAATCAACGTCAGCCGCTTTGCCGGCTGCAGCGTTGCCACCCCTTTCCACGCGTCACCGTTCATAAAGATCCAGACGAAGTTGACCTTCAGCGGCTCGGGGATGTCTGGTGCCTCGAGGACAACGCGCGCGGATTCATTGTCCCGCAGGTATCTCCCATGCACGGGATATGCGCCCACGTTTACTGTAAAATCCACGTGCCGTATTTCGTCCGGCAGTTTTGGCTGAATCCACATCTGGCGGGCAATCGCGTCAACCCGAACGCCTAGATAGTCCTGATAAAAACTCCGGACGAACTCCGCCATACCGGTGAGTGACACCTGTAATCCTGCTGCGCGGGGCAGAGCCTCTCCATGTCGTGGCACTGCGTCGAACGCTTCTGGAAGGGCACCCACCATGTCTGCGGTGAGAATCCGCTGGACCATTCCACGTGTTATCATGTAGGTCAGGTCCTGCCTGTCATATCGTGACAAAGTATAGATCAGCTGCCCCGCCAACCAGGTCCAGACTGGACCATTGTGCATCGCCTCCTCTCTCGAGTACCCGCCTTCCCCCTCAACAGAAGGTCTGAACTTTGGATCATTCTGTGCGAGCGTTCCGACGCCCCAGGGATAAACGACGGCGTTCACGACGTTCTTGATCATCGTTTGCTGCGTAAGTTCTGACCCGAGAATGTCGACGCAGAAAAGAACGTTTGGCCTCACTTCTGCCACTCCCTCTCCCGTGGGGAGCAGATGGTCATAGGGAAGTTGACGGGAGGTATCGATGAAGACTGCATTAAAGCTCTCTGTAGTCCTGGCTGCTTGTGCGTTTAGCGACCGCGCGGTGAGGGAATCGCCTGTGTACTGTGCTACAAAACCACCAATCAACTGTTGGAAATACCAAAGGAGCTGCATTTCCGCAGCGCGATTTCCACGTGGTGTGGCAGGCCTCCCGTTAACAGATGCATCCATCCAGGTCTCACTCGCTCCATGGGTCATGAGGTTTTGCGCGTCCGTATGATAGCGGATGGTGCCTTTAATACTCCGTGTGACGACCGGCGCGAGATCCCGAACGAGCGTTGTATCATACGAATTGGTGACGTGCTCGTACATCTGTCTGACGAACCAGGGAGCGACGTCGGCGCTGTTGAACGTCATCAACCCCGGAGAGATCTTGTCTGCAATTCGACCATATGTCCAGTGCGCCACAACCGTATCCTGCCGTGCAGCTAACCAACGAAGGATGGCGCTTGTTGTTGCATAGTCATTCAACGCGAAGTCGAGCCCGGGGATTGCTATTGCGATCTCGCGGCCGCGAAATGTCCCATCCCAAGGAAATCCGGCAATGGCAACACTTTCTTCGGCGCCCGAAAGAGGATTGGGTCGCGTGAGAAGAAGCGCGTCGAGTGAGAGCCGGGTCCAGTACAGAGCCTTGTTGAGATCTTGATCAGAGGTCTTGATGTACGCCTTGTTCAGCAGACGCTCCATCCGATCCGAACGGACCTGGAGCAATGCCGGAATCCGGGAGTAGAGCATCGCGAGATCCTCGTAAGGCGGTGCCTTCTCATATACGAGGAGAAAGGTTGGTGCCAAGCCGCCCCCTACTGCACTCCCATCCGCCGTTACCCTGCCGGAAGGTCCTGCACAAATGGAGACCCGCGCCAACCCATCGGCCGCGACCCACGTGACGATACTGTCTCCGGCATTCTGTCGCTCGAACCCGGGTACGATGAATGGGGTGAAAAGAATCGGGGCGGCATCCGTTCGTTGCGCCCGTATCACCATGGCATGTACTGCGGGAACTTCAAGAGGTGAGATAGTTTCCGTTGAGCCATCTGAATGGTCAATAACCACCTGATGCGGAAAAACCCGCGTGCTGGAAACTGTAGCCCGTTCGCCACTACCGATCGTGACCGCAAACCCCTTCATCACCGGATTACCTTCTACGCTCCAGACAATGTCCGCCAACGACGATGTCGAGCCACCCACGCTCCCCGAGACGAACCCCCCCCGCTTATCGGAGAGCATGAATGCCCGGGTTGACGCGTGCACATCGATCGTGAGAGAATCGACCGAGATTGGTTCACGTGGTTCGTTTCTCTTGTCGGTATCCCCACGACATCCTCCAATGAGGATTGTAGAGACAACAACAATTGCAAGTTTCATCCAGGGGTGTCCTTCGTGACATACTGAGGTTGGATGGTGATGAACGTACAGAAAACCGCGTTCAATTCAAAGGATATCAGTGTGGAATCAGCGACACAATTTTGGTACCTTGGAATACATCATCCATCCGGAAGGGTTTCTCCATGTTGCATGTGGCAATCGAGGCGGCACGGGAAGCAGGCAAGTACCTGAAGTACAACGTCGGGAAAGTACGAAGCGTTGAGACAAAGAAGGGGGAAGAAAGAAACCTGGTGTCGGAGATCGACAAGACCTCCGAGCAGAAAATCATCGGGATCATCAAGCGACACTATCCCCATCACGCGATCCTGGCGGAGGAAAGCGGCGGAAGCGAGGCATCCGCGGAATACAAGTGGGTGATTGATCCGCTGGACGGCACAACGAACTTCCTGCACGGTCTTCCCCTCTATTGCGTCACCATCGCCATCGAGCGAAAAGGGGAAATCATCGCGGGTGTCGTCTACGATCCCAACCTTGACGAGCTGTTTACTGCTGAGAAAGGCTCGGGCGCGTACGTAAACGGCAAACGGATGCACGTCTCCACAAGGACCCGGCTGCTTGATAGCCTCCTCGTAACGGGTTTTCCCTACGACATCGCAGCCAACCCCGGGAATGTGGTCGGGCACTTTGCGAACTTCCTCATGGAGGGACAAGGGATTCGCCGTCTTGGTTCAGCGGCGTTGGATCTTTCATACATTGCTGCGGGACGACTGGATGGCTACTGGGAGGTGAACCTCAATCCGTGGGACATGGCAGCGGGTGTTCTCTTCGTCCTCGAATCAGGGGGCCGGGTTACTGACTTCACCGGCGCTCCCACAACAATCTACCATAAGCAAGTACTCGCAAGCAATAGCCTCATCCATACCGCCATGATCGACGTTCTGAAGAGAGGCGCCGTTTGACCACCCCGCAAAAAAATATAGGCGCCCTCTGGACGCCCGCCTTTCCTAGACTGCAGGTGTTTTAGCCTCAGAACTTCTTGATCATGTCCAGCAACAGGAACACAAACATCCCGGCAAAGACAAGTAGAAAGAATGATGCGATGCCCAAAAGAGCAAACCGTTCCTTGGTCTTCTCCTTGTCAATCTGACGGAGAGGATGTGTCTTCACAACCATGTCACCCGTGATCCGGGTCTGGCATGCCAGTCTGAGGTTCTTTTCCACTACCCTGGCAATCGCAAGACTCCCACCCAGCGTTGACTCTTCATCCTGGCTCCGGGGAGATGCCCCCTTGCCATCAACAATCTCCACTGCACACGTTCCACAGAAGTTGTTTCCACGGCAGTTCGTCAACATATCAAGCCCTTTGTAGGGAGTGACGTTGACATTCATCATGAACTCGCGAAGGTTTGTTCCTGGTTCGACATCAAACGAACGATGTTCATGATGGAACGTGACCACAGGCATGCGTTCTCCTTTGTTAGCGTAACGGATTACTTGGTGTACTTCTTTTCCACTCCCGGCGGGACATGGAACATATAGTTGTGCAGAAATTCGATGTTGTCGTCCTTTTCAGAAATCTCCACGAGTAGCAGATCGCGCAGCGAGATGAAGCCGAGCAATTTGTCTCCCTCGACAATCGGGAGATGCCGACAGTTGGCCTGTTTCATTTTTCGGAGACAGGACTCATGCGTCTCGTCGGCGCCGGCCACAACGAGGTTCGACGTCATCACCGATTCCACCGGTGTTGCCCTGGGATTCAGTCCTTTGGACACCACACGATTGATGACGTCACGTTCAGAGAAGATCCCGACGAGCCGCGAGCCATCCATTACGGAGACTGCACCAATATTCTTCTCTGCCATGTACTCAACCGCAACCTGCACCGTCGCGTGCTTGTCCACCGTGTAGACCGACCGGTCCGCAATCAGTTGCTTGATTGACATCATGGGAGTCTCCTTAGAACTGGTGATGGTTTAGAACTGGTGATGGTATTGGTGTCCTTATGTGCAAAATGCCCGCCATGGTGTGGTAACGGTGGAGACGGTGCTGCCCGCCGCTGACCTTGGGACGCGGGGGCCTCGGGGTATGATGGAACTGCTATTTCGGACCTTCCGGAGACTTCGGCGATTCTCAGGGAACGTATACTCAAAATACGGGTTTTTCCTTGAATGTCAATATTGCGTCGTGGGTATCCACGACCTAATGCCTTCAGCGTCCACTAAAGCATGGATGCTCGACTTGCGGGGAACGACTGTGGGACCAACGTCGATGCAGGCGCCAAGTTCCAGCACCGCCCGGTCAACCACTTCTTCACGGTCTGTATGGATTACTGCCAGAGTCTCCCCCTTGTCCACCTTGTCGCCGAGCTTCTTCTTGAGCACAATGCCGGCCTTGGGATCAATGATATCATCCACACGCTGCCGTCCGGCACCGAGTTCCGTTGCGAGGAGGCCAATGCGCATCGTTTCAAATCCTGTCACGTAGCCGGCGGCCTTGCTTTTCACCTCCCGTAGCAATGATGCCACCGGATGTTTTTCCAATTGCTCGATATGCGAGATGTCACCCCCCTGGCGTTTCACAATTGCCAGGAACTTCTCGTATGCCTTTCCGGACCAGATGGCAGAGCGGCACAAATTCATTCCTTCTTCAATCGAGGCGGCCTTTCCTCCCAGGAACACCATTGCACCACCGAGGACATAGGTCACCTCCATCAGATCGGGAATGTTCTTTCCCCTGAGACATTCCACCGATTCAACAACCTCCAACCAGTTGCCGATCGTCAGGCCGAGAGGCTGGTTCATATCCGTGATGAACCCCATCGTACGCTTCCCGGCGCTATTCCCGATCGCCACCAGCGCGGAGCACAGGGCGACCGAGTCTTCATACTTCTGCATGAACGCGCCGTTGCCTGTTTTCACGTCGAGCACCAGAGCGTCGATCCCTTCGGCCAGCTTCTTGCTCATGATGCTTCCCGCTATCAGCGGCACCGACTCTACGGTTGCGGTCACATCCCTAAGTGAATACATCCGTTTGTCTGCGGGGACGATCTCTTCCGTCTGGCCAATAAGAACAAGGCCTACTTCCTTAATGATTTGTGTGTATTCCAAAATAGAACATTGGGTAGTGAACCCGGGAATAGACTCAAGCTTGTCGAGCGTCCCACCGGTGTGTCCGAGGCCGCGTCCGGAGATCATTGGAACGGGGACCCCACAGGCCGCCACCATTGGCGCAAGAATCAGAGACACCTTGTCGCCAACACCCCCGGTGGAGTGCTTGTCGACTTTAGTCCCGGGGATCGAAGAAAGGTCGACAACCTTGCCGGAGTGCAACATCACATCAGTGAACACGGCGGTTTCATCCGGGGTCATCCCCTTGAAGTAGACCGCCATGAGGAATGCTGACATCTGGTAGTCGGGGATTGTCCCAGCGACGTAACCCGCCACGAGGGCCTCAATTTCCTGCTTTGAGAGCGCACCTCCACTCCGTTTCTTCCGGATGAGTTCCACAGGGTTCATACGATTGCAAGTAGCTCGGGAAAATGGGAGATGATGAAATCGGGTGAGTACACATCAAGTTCCGCCTCGGTGAGCGAACCATACGTCACAGCGCACGTGGAGACACCGGCGTTCCGGCCGGCAAGGACATCCTTGTCTGTGTCACCCACCATCACCGTGTCTTCCCGCTCCCATTGTTGGTCGGCGAGAATCTTGAGAATGATGGAAGGATCAGGCTTGTACGGAATCCCATCCGACCCCTGCAATTGTGAAAAGAAAGCTGAGATGCCGAAGTGCTCTACAGCGCGCCGTATCCCTTCACCCTTTTTCGTTGAAGCAATGGCCAGTCGTTTCCCGTGACCATGAAGAGCCTCAAGAGTCTCCTTCACACCGGGAAAGAGTGTCGTTGTCTTCAATGCGCGCGGAGGATAATACTCAGAGTAGAGCCTTGTCGCATCGGGGATACGTGAGTGAAGCGATGAGGGAAGTAACAAGGAGAAGGTTTCCTCAAGGGTCTTTCCTATGTGGGGGAAGAGATCTTCTTCGTTCAATGACTCAACACCGATCTGACCAAGCACCCATTTCTGTGCCGTTGCGATATCCCACTTGGAGTCGGTGATGGTTCCGTCAAGATCGAAGATGATATTGGTGTATCCCATTCAGGTATGCAGAGTCAAAATGAGGAGTCCGTGACGATAGACTCGTTTCAGCATTCCACTTTCACCACAAACCGTCGTTTACACTTGTTGCACTGCAACTCAACGGTCACCCAGTTGTTTCGCTCATAGTAGGAGATCTCGGCAAGCTCGCCGCCACACGATTGCACAATGCATGACTTGAGATCCAGGACGTACAGTCTTCCTTCTGGCAATTGCGTCATGCACGTCTCCTCATGCGTCGTTCCACCAGAAGCAGCCCAATGATTGTCTTACTGTCCTGAATCTCTCCCGTTTCGATCATCTCGATCGCTTCGCCCAACAGAACACGATGCACCGTCATAGAGAACTCTCCCTCTTCGCGTTTGTGGCCTGCAGGTGATTCCTGGAGCTTGGTCGCGAGAAAAATATGCAGCACCTCATCGCAGAAACCGGGTGTAGTGTAGATTGAGACAAGCGGTTCGAGTTCGCCAGCAATCCACCCCGTTTCTTCCTCAAGCTCACGACCGGCAGCGATCAATGGATCCTCACCGGAAGACAGCTTGCCAGCCGGCAGTTCGTAGATGTGCCTCCCAAGGGGATACCGCAGCTGCT
This sequence comes from Bacteroidota bacterium, assembly GCA_035687895.1. GTDB lineage: Bacteria > Bacteroidota > Ignavibacteria > UBA10030 > UBA6906 > JAERML01. The sequence continues at coordinate 7,217 of DASRUE010000287.1, forward strand.
TTATGAGGAGAACGCTCCCGTCCTCAAACAGCGGAACGGCAACTGCCCCTCCCGGATGATGGGCGATCTCCCGGACCGACGTGTTCCCGGACGGATATTCCACCTGATCGACAATCAAGTCGAACACACGACCGCGGTAGACCGTCTCACGCTTGAGCTGCTTGAGGTCCATCAGGCACTTGCCTTCGTGTCATCCAGGGTATTTTCCGTTTTGGCAAAGACACGGCGCCCGATCCAGAAGAGGAACCACCGTACCAAACGCGACA
>DASRUE010000288.1:0-2726 GCA_035687895.1 Bacteroidota bacterium
CGCGGTCGCTGATCTCGGTATGGCATTTTGCACAGACCACGGTCGTGTGTTTTCCCGTCAGGGCGAACTTCGTTCGCGCATGATCGAATTTCAACGCAGGCGCCCAGGCGTCAGTGGTGTGGCATGACTGACATTCGGTTCCCACACTCCCCCGGTGCCGGTCTTCGTGGCACGAGTTGCATGTTGTTGCGAGTCCAAGATAGGACTGCCTGCCTGTTTTCTGTACCAGCGTCTTCACTCCCTGGTCCCTGATATTCTTCGCATCATGACATCGCTCGCATTGCGTCTGCTGATGTTTGCCCGTCAGTACATAACCTGTCTGCTGATGATCAAAACTTTCCTTCTTGAAGATAACAGTCTGCGCAGAAAGCCCCAGGTGTTCCTTGTGGCACGACACGCATTTCTTCGGGGCCACCAACGCATGATATCCGTGCTTCGAATCAATCGCCGCCTTGATCTCTCCATGACAGTCAAGACACTTCGCACCACTGATCTCCTTTCCCACTTCATGACACTTTGCACAGTTCTCTGTTCCCTCCAATTGCCGGTGTACACGGGACAATTCTCCAGGGGAGAATTGCGCCTGCAAACGGCCACTAGCCATGACAAGTGCCAGTGCAATAAGAGCACACAATCGATTCGTCATATTGGGGGGTCGGCCTTACATTGCAGGTGACGCTGCTGGCAACTGCTTGAGATTTTCCCGCGCTTTCGTCGCCAGTTCATGTCCTGCATGTTTGTTTAGTAACTTCCCCCAATAGACTCTCGCTGAATCATTTCTTCCCGTGTTGGCATATAGCGCCCCCAGATTATACAACGCTTCCGGGTTCGACGGGTGCTTCCGGAGTACCCGATGGTTTTGATCCATTGCCTCCGGAATTCTCCCCACTTCGTACAGGCAGAGGGAATAATCGATACGGCTAGTGGTGTTGGACGGATCAAGCGCTAGTCCACGAGCGTAATATTCCGTTGCCTCGGAGGGCCGGTGCGCGTCCTGGAGCAACTGGGCAAGCTCAAAATTGACGGATGCACTGGTTGAATCCTTCTTGACAACGTCCTTGAGGTGATTGATCTGCTCCACCACGCTCTTGCTCGCATTCTCCTTGGAGGGAGTCGAGGAAGAGAAGCCCTTAGATGAAGGCGGCGCTGCCCCGAGGGACGGAGATTTCCTCATCACCGCAACCACCACAACTCCGGCCAGCAGTAGAACGCCAATCAACAATATGTATTTCGAGTTCATTGGTCAGTATGTGCTCAGAATATCCAGGTATAGCCCATCAACAACGAGACCACCACATGGGCGGCAAGAGTGATGAACATGATAATGGAAAACGGTAAGTGTATGACATGCCAGTAATGGAATAGACGTCCAACCTGCCCAACAATGATCGATTTCTGGAGCAGCGATGCACGCACTGACGCAATCCGCTCGAGGTCGCGCGCTTCGCGATGGGGGACTCTTGCTTTCGCGAGGAGAAGCCCCATCGTTGCTCGCACTTCCCTCCGCAAGGTTCGCAGGTGAAGGTAGCCAGAGACAGCTTGAAGGAATGTGGCCGGCCGTTTCATCGATGCAAATCTTTCGTCAATGACTTTGATAAGAAGTGCGCCAACCGGTGAGGAGGCAAGGAGCGCTGAAAGACGGTCCAGCTCCCGTGCAATTTGCGAGGCATCCAGCTCCGCACCCTGAAGATTGCGGGGAATTTGAACGTAGAGGAACCTCCCTACAATCCCGCTTGAAGCCACTGAAATCATCGTCCATAGAGTAATTGCGGCAACTCCACCCGCCTTGAAGGTGGTGTGGAAGATCACCAGCACGGGGCCTAAAAGACACAGGAAGATGTGGAATTCAAGCCACCGTGAGAGCTTCCCCAGATCCCATAGTGCTCGAACCCGCTTACGCGTTGAGTAAGTACTGACCCCGACAATGATCATTGTCGCACCGATGATCCCGAGACCGAGACTGTAGTTCCCCGATGTCTTCATCATTTCATAGTCGCTCCGAAAGGGGCGCTCGTGGACCGGTGTAAAATAATATCCAAACCCATTGAGCCCAACGGCAACCACAGCGGCAATGGTAATGAAAAAGAGAAACGCTATGAAAATTCTATGTGCCATAGGGTTGTTAAGAACAAGATTCTCTTTTCAAAAAACAACGTTGTGTGTGGGAATTTTCTTTCACCTCCCCTCTCGATGATTCCTATGTTGAATGTTTCAACGCAACAACAAAGGAGAGTACAAATGTATGGAAAAGCCTTATGCACATTGAGTGGGTGGATTGTCCATTTGGGAAAATGGTTCGTCCTCCTCACTTGCGTCAAGAGAGGAGGACGGCCTTTTCAGATTACGATTCGTTCTGCCCTATTTCAACAGAAGCATCTTGCGGGTTTCAGAGAATCCGCCCGACTTGATCTGATAGAAATACACCCCCGATGCGAGCGCACGGCCCGAAGAGTTCTGTCCACTGAACCGGAGCTCATACGTCCCTGCCGCTTGGTGATCATTTACAAGCGTGGCCACCTCGCGACCCGCGATGTCATATACTTTCAACGACACCGAACCATCCGCAGGCACAGCGTAGCGGATCACCGTGGACGGATTGAAAGGGTTGGGATAATTCTGTTCCAGTGTATATGCTGTCGGCAACGAACCGTCGAGTTGTCTCGGCGAAAATCCTCTCCCGGTTTCTTTGAACCAGAGCTGCGAGACGATTGCCGAACCGGCAGCCT
>DASRUE010000289.1:0-2288 GCA_035687895.1 Bacteroidota bacterium
AGTGAGGAAGACAGACTATTTCGTGTTCGTCCGTGTACTTTCCGCGTCATTCGTGGTTTCATTTTCAAGAGCATAATATGGTGCTAACATCCCAGCAAGCGCGAACCGAGGCTGAGCGTTGCCTGCAATGCTTCGATGCGCCATGCATCCAGGCCTGTCCGACGCATATTGATATTCCTACATTCATAGCGATGATCAAGTCCGGTAACGTCCGCGGGGCGGCCGAGATTGTGAAGACATCCAACGCGCTCGCGAACGTCTGCGGCAAAGTGTGTCCCGAGGAAATCTATTGCCAGTCGGTATGCAACCGCTCGAAGGAAGATGAGCCAATCCAGATCCGTGAGCTTCATTTCTTTGCAACGCAATATGAGGCGCGATCGGGCTACAACCCGCTGCGCTCATTTCCAAAGAAGGAGTCGAGAGTTGCAGTCCTCGGCGGTGGACCCACGGGACTTGGCTGCGCGTTTGAGTTGGCGAAATTGGGCTACAAGGTTACGCTCTTTGATGGCAAGGGACTGGGTGGCATCCCCAAGAATAGTATTCCCTCTTTCCGACTTGCAGGCAAGGAGTTACAGGATGATGCCAAGTTCTTGGCATCCCAGTTCAGAGTGAGGCGAAAGAATATAGCTGCATCTGATTTGTCCACACTCAGGAAGAAATTTGATTCTGTGTATGTTGGCATTGGACTTGGGAAGGACAGATCGCTGGGTGTGAAGGGTGAGCGTCTCGAAGGTGTCTTTCCTGTTCTTCATTTCCTGGAGGCTGCAAAGAAGGGGAAGATGTCCACCGGCAACAAAGTCGTTGTTGTTGGAGGAGGCAATGTTTCACTTGACGCTGCGGCGACCGCCAAGCGACTCGGCGCTTCTGAAGTGACGTTGATCTACCGGCGAAGCGAATCGGAAATGAAAGTGTGGAAGGGCGAACTCGAGGAAGCGCGCAAACAGGGGGTCGAGATTTGCTTTTTGACAAATCCGGTTGCGATTGTCGGAAAGAAGAACGTTAGCGGGGTCAAGTGTCGTCGCACGGTGCTCTCGAAGAAGAAGGACTCATCCGGTCGGCCAGTACCTGTTGAAGTGAAGGGATCGGATTTTACCTTGAAGGCTGACACAGTGGTAATTGCAATCGGACAGGTGATCGGTGCAGATCTCATCAAACATCTCAAGCTGAATGACAGAGGTTTCATTGCAGTTGACAAGAAGTTTCAGACGTCTGTGCCAGGCATCTTTGCCGGCGGAGATGCTATATCGGGCGAAGGAACGATTGTGCAATCAGTCGCGCATGGCAAACAAGCGGCTTGGGCAATGCACGAGTATATGGAAAGAACCATCGGCTGAGGAGAGGACCCATGAAAAATGCTGACATAGAAATCTATCCGCTGAGGGATCTTTCATACGATTTTCTCGGCCTCCGTTTAGAAAATCCGTTTATCCTTGCCGCTTCACCATCGACTGATAATCTCGAAATGGTCCGACGTGCCTTCCAGATGGGATGGTCCGGGGCAATCCTGAAGACGACATCCATCGAGGGGACTCGTGTCGACCTTGCCTATCCGATGATGAGTACGTTCAATCATGAAGGCAAGAAACTCTTTGGAATGGGCAACATTGATCTCATTTCCAAGCATCATGTTGACAAGGTCGAGTGCAATGTAAGGGAATTGAAAAAGGAGTTTCCTGAGAAGATCGTTGCGGCTTCCATCATGGCTGATAGGAAAGAAGATTGGCAAGCACTAGTCGTCCGGCTGGAGAAAGCGGGCGTGGACTTCATCGAGTGCAGCTTCTCGTGTCCTCAGGGGAATATCGGTGAAGATCCAGGCAAGATGCTGGCTCAAAGCGTGAGTGCCACGGAGTTGACTGCGCGTTGGGTGAAAGAGGCAGCGAAGCGTGTTCCCGTTTCGATCAAGATCACTCCACACGTCACCGATATCGTGGATGTTGCCCGTGCAGTAAAGCGAAGCGGAGCAGATGCGCTCACAGCCTCGAATTCAATTCAAGCGTTGATGGGGATCGACATCAACACCTTTGTGCCATATCCTCAACTCAATGGTCGTTCGACCTACAGCGGGCTCACCGGTCCGGCGATCAAACCTATTACCCTTCGAACAATTGCAGAGATTGCGCGCAATGTTGATATTCCGATCCTCGGTACGGGCGGTGCTTCGACGTGGAGCGACGCGGTGGAGTTCATGGCCGTTGGCGCCGGAGTCGTGCAGTTCTGTACTGCGGTGATGCATCATGGCTTCCACATCGTCGACGATCTCAAGAGCGGAATGTCCCACTATCTTGATG
>DASRUE010000290.1:0-20351 GCA_035687895.1 Bacteroidota bacterium
CTCAGGCTATCAAGCACAACCACTGTTGTGTCAGTTGAATCAGCATAATTGATCCTGAGACGGATGGGCATTTTGTATGTCGGCCAGGAAGGTGTTTGGAATTGACCGATCTCCACCTCGACGGTATCGTTTGCCCATTGGTACCTGTATCCGTATTCCGGCCAGCCCTGTCCGAAGATCCATTGGTTGAAGAACCAGCTCATATCCGTTCCTGTCACCGAATCAACCACCGCCACCAGCTCCGCAGTAATCGCACTCCTTCCACTATACTTCTCCCGGTACGCCCGCAGCGCGCGGAAGAACGTTGAATCGCCGAGGATCCCGCGCAGTGTGTGGAGAACCCAACCTCCTTTTGTGTAGACAACGCGGTCAAACAGATTGAATCCTTGTCCCACCGGGTTGTATACCGCCCCCTGCCACGATGCAAACTGAAACTCTTCCAACGTATCAACCATGTACGACTTCAGGGCAGGGAATCCCCCTTCATGTTCTCGCCAGAGTGCTTCGCTGTACGTCGCGAAGCTCTCATTCAGCCAGATGTCAGCCCATGTGCCGCAGGTGACCAGGTCGCCCCACCACTGGTGTGCAAGCTCGTGCGCTCCTGTCCGGACGTCCGTCTGGAAGTATCTGTTCAGCGTTGTGATGGTCTGGTGTTCCATTCCAAGATATCCGAAAGGGACGATCGATGTCATCCCGTACTTTGCAAATGGATATGTGCCGAACATCGATTCGTAGAAGTCGACCATCTGGTTGATGGTGAAGAGGAACCCTGCAGCGGAGACAGAGTCCGGCTGCCAGGTGAAATACTGGAGAGGAATCGTGTCGTTTGCAGACGTGACATGCGGTAAGGAAGAGATAGCGAAGCGAGAAACCGTCATGCACATAAGATATGTTGCGATCTGATTCTCTTCCTTCCAATGCCATGTAACCGTTCCATCACCGTTGGCCGTAGCCCCGAGCAATCTGCCGTTGGAAGCAGCCACGTAACCGTCGGGAACGGTGATCCGGAGTTCCGCGGTTGCCTTTTCCCATGGTTCGTCATAGCAGGGCATCCAGAACCGCGCATCAGAGGGCTCGGAGAATGTGTACCCAAGGTTGGCGGGGTTGCCGATTGTGTCAAGGAAGAAGTAATACCCCTGACGGGAACTGGGACGAGGATAGCCTTGCACATGCAGATACGCGATCTGGACACGGAGTGTGTCACCTGCGTTCCGCATCCCGTTGAGGTGGATGGTGAAGGTTTCGGCCTGCACATTCTGGCTGGTGTTTTTCTGGACGCCATCCACGCGAACTGTGTCGAACTGCAGACCGACACCGTGCAGCACCAACGAATCCACCGCATACTTCAGACGCATCGTGATTGTCTGTCTCCCCTCGAGGGCATTCGTCACCATCGGGAGCGAGACGGCCAGATCGTATTTCAGTACATCGAATGGCTGCGGGCCGTCATACGAGGAATTCTTCTGATGAACAGTTCCAAGCGAGAGACCCTGATCGGGCGCAATGAAGCGGCCTTCCTTTTCAAATGATCGGTGTTCCTGGGAGGAGAGGGGAAGGGATGGGATCACCAAAACGAGGAAAACCCATGCACAGCAGAGACGTGGGCGGTGGAATGCCAAGCGACTATGAATGATTGACGATTCTACCGACGATCTGTTTTCCATTTGCCACCAGTATCCCAGCGAGGACACAACTTGCTCCGATGAAGACACTGGGCACCAGGGTCTCTCGAAGAACAATGGCACCCAATACAACGGCAATAATCGGATTGATAAAACTGACAAGGGACAAGTACACGGCTTCGATCCGCTTGAGGAGCCAGTGGTACGTAACAAACGCAAGGACGGAACCGATGATCGCAAGATACAGAATGGAACCCACTGCCGCTGTGTTCCAGACTATGTCGCTGAAGGACTCCGTCGCCAACCCAAGCAATCCCAGGATCGCTCCCCCGCCAAGCATTCCGACAAAGTTCATCACAAACGGACTGATCGGCTGACCGTATTTCTTGATCAGGACTACCGCCAGCGCTTGCATCACGGTGCTTACAAGGATACATGCCATCCCCAACACGCCCGCAGTTTCCGTCCAATGAACGTCTCCAGAAAAGATAATGACAATCCCGACAAAACCAAAGACGATGCCTGCAATCTTGAACCAGGTCAATCGCTCCTTCGCAAGGAGGAGATGTGAGAAAATCGCCACCGAAAAAGGATATGCGCCAAACAGGATACTGCTCAACCCGCTGGGTATGTACTGCTGCCCCCAATACACAAGCGCAAACGGGATGCTATACGAAAGGAAGATAAGTGCGGCGTACAGCTTTCTGGTTTCCGGAGTAAAGGTGATCGACAGCCCACGCAAGCGGAGAATCAGGTACAGCACCACCGACGCAATGAGAAAGCGAATCCCTGCCGCGAAGAACGGTGGTACGCTCGTCAACCCGATCTTGATTGCCAGCCATGTGGACCCCCACACGAGACTGATAATCACAAACCCGACCCAGATGCGCGCCCGTTCGGAGTTCATTCTATGATTCCAGAAGGTTCATTACAAAACCGGACAGAAGCTTGGGATAAAAGTACGTCGACTTCTGCGGCAACGTGTGTCCCGCGCGGACAACGCTTTTCACCTGCTCCAATGGTGTGGCATTGAGAATGAAGGCGACGTTCGCCTTCTTCTTCTGTACGGCCTGGGATGCTTCCTCGATGCTTTTCACATAGTCCAGGTTTAGCTTCGACTCCTGCGCTCTGGGACTGATGCCGAGCAGACCCTCGATGACATGGGAATGGAGAAAGGTAACGTCGAGCTCCTTCACTTCCATCGGAACCTCGGCGCCGATCAACGACGGAAGAAGATTGTCTGACTCAAGCGTAATCAGATAAAGGGAATCTGATGTTACAACGCCATACGCATACCGTGAATGACCTTTGAGCCTTGTGAGCAGCTCCTCCTGTGACCGCGCCATCTCTACTGTGAAGTTCTTCGCCAGCCGCATTTGAAGATCGGCGGCATCGAACGAGGGAAGGCCGTGGACAATTCTGTGCGTCGGCAGGATTACCAGTCCTTCGGCATCCATGCTCGAGAGAAACATCATGACAAAATTGAACGGTTCATCACCGGAGTAGCCCGGGGTTTTAAGGCGCATCATGTCGCGGTACGTCAGGGCTGTTTCGTACCGATGGTGGCCGTCTGCAATCAGAATACTCTTCGGCTTCATCGCGGCAGCAATGGCCTCAACCAGGTCCTGATCCTCTACCGCCCATAGCCGGTTGATCACTTTCTCGAACATCACCTCCTGTATCGGAGAGGCATTCATTGCCGCACGGAGCATCCGGTCGATTGCCTTGTCCGGATCAACATAGAGTCCGAAAACCTGACTCAGGTTGGCGTTCGTTGCCCGCATCAATCGGAAGCGGTCTTCCTTCGGCTTGGAGAGAGTTCGCTCGTGTGGCAGGATCACACCACTGGAGAGTTCCTCCAGCCTGCATAGTGTAATGAATCCGTAGCGCTGGAGCGTAACACCATTCGTATGCTTGAAGGACTGGGAGAGAACGTATACCGCACGTCGAACGTCACGTTTGAGAATACCATCCTTTTGCCATGTCGCGAGACATTCCGCCGCCTCCTTGTACCGATCCTGTTCTCTACCGAGGATCAGCCGGACGATGTTGTAGGGATTGAGATGATACAATTCCTCCTGATACCCATCAGAGATCTCGTCATAGGGTGGAGAGACAACCGTCCGGATGTCTACTTTGCCAGGATTGTAGCGAAGGCCACGGAATGGTTTGACGTCTGCCATGCAACGATGGTGCAATGTGAGAAAGTGCTGCGGTCTAGGGCTGCTTGTATCCCAGCCTCGCCAGCCACGTATCATCCCTCCGCCAATCGGGCCGGACCTTGACGTGCATCTCAAGAAAAACCGGACGTTGCAGGAACTTCTCGATATCCGTCCGGGCCATCCGGCCAATCTCTTTCAACGCTCCACCATGCTTTCCGATCAGAATCCCCTTCTGAGAATCCCGCTCAACGTAGATATCGGCACTGATGAACGTCTTGCCCGCTTCGCGCTCCTTGAACTCCACGATGTCGACCGTCGCGGAGTATGGAATTTCCTCTTTGTACTTCATGAAGATTTTCTCTCTGATGATCTCCGCGACAAAGAACCGTTCGCTTGCCTCACTGACAATATCGAGCGGATAGAATGGCGGATGCCGGGGAAGGAGGGCGATGACCTCTTTGAGAAGCTCCGCCGTTCCATCGAGCTTCAACGCAGAAATCGGAAGTATCTCTTTGAACGGAAAGGCCTTCGAATAGAAATCGATAATGGGGAGAATGTCCCCCTTCCTTACTGCATCGGACTTGTTAATGACCAGGAGCACCGGCTTCTGCATCCCTCGCAGTCTGCTGAACGCTTCCTCATGAGCAAGGTCTTTGTCCATTTTCGGAGACGTGGCATCAATCATAAAGAGAAGCACGTCTGCGTCCGCCATGGCGGATGTGGCGAACTGCATCATCGCTTCCTGAAGGAGGTACCGTGGTTTGATGATACCTGGCGTGTCGAGGAAAACAACCTGGTGGCCTTCGCCGGACAAGATTCCGAGAATCTTGTGGCGGGTCGTCTGCGGCTTGTTCGTAACAATAGAGATCTTTTGCTGGAGAAGGCCGTTCATCAACGTCGATTTGCCCACGTTCGGCTCACCGATAATTGTCGCGTACCCGCAACGAAAGTCTTCCGGTATGGTTGGTGAAGTCTCCATGCGAAAAACCCCGTCGGTCAAGAACGGGGTCTGATTTTCCATTGTTTAGCCTTTGTGGTCCCTGCTAGTGACGCGGTTGCAAACCCATCAAAAGAAATCTAACCGCAGAGATCGCCCGCCTGCCAGAGCGAAGCGGCGGGCAGGCAAAGTAAATGATTGGAATAAGGACAGAAAACAAAACTGTTCTTCCTCTGCAGTTAGGCTTTTCAACTGCCTTCTAGAGGGCATCCTCTCCCGATTCACCGGTCCGCACCCGAATGACATCCTCCACGTCATACACAAAAATCTTTCCGTCCCCCACCTGGCCGGTCTTTGCTGCATTCATAATCGTGTCAATCACTTTGTCTGCGAGCTTATCCGGAACGACCACCTCCAGCTTGATCTTCGGGAGGAAATCGATTTGATACTCCGAACCGCGATACAGTTCGGTGTGCCCCTTTTGACGGCCGTATCCCTTCACTTCCGTAAGTGTCATTCCCTTCACTCCCAACTCTCCCAGCGCTTCACGGACATCGTCGATGCGAAACGGACGGATGATGGCTTCGATCTTTTTCATGCGGAACGTACCTCAAATTGTCGTTCGGATACTACCTGCCGTGGCATTGCTTATACTTCTTCCCACTGCCACAGGGACAGGGGTCATTTCTGCCCACCTTCTCGCCGACATGAATGGGCTGTGGCTTGCCGGGACGAGCAGCCTGGTTCTGCTCCTGCGCACCCGCCGCGCCGGGAACCGGCTCTCGGTTTGCGTGGAATCCCATTCCCATGGACGAATCATGGCTTGTCCGCATTTGTTGCGGCGGGCGCTGCGGTCCACGAATTGGCAGGCGCTGGCTTTGCGCCGGGAAGAGCTTGAACGCCGTCGTCACAATCTCCGTATTGACGAGGTCGAGGAGCTCCATGAACATCCGGAACGCCTCGGTTTTGTACTCTACCAGCGGATCTTTCTGGCCGTAGGCGCGGAGATGAATGCCTTCCTTCAGATCGTCCATCTCACGGAGATGGTCCTTCCATTTCTCATCGATGACCTGAAGGACAACCATCTTTTCGATCTGTGCCATCATCTCGACGCCAAGCTTCTCTTCTTTCCGCTTGTAAAACTCCGTCGCCGCGGTAACGATCTCTCCCCGCACTCCATCCGAACCGATCTGTTGCCATCGTTCCGGCGTGATCTGAAGATCCACCAGGAGTTGAGCCCGCAGCTCGTTCTGCAGGCCCTGGATATCCCCCTCGTCATAATACTTCTCAACCAGTTTCTGCGCGAGCTCTTCCACGAGATCCAGGATGTCATCCTTGACGCGCTCACCGACGAGCGCCCGACGCCTGCGGGAATAAATAATCTCCCGCTGCTGGTTCATGACGTTGTCGTACTCCAGCAATCGCTTGCGAATGCCGAAGTTATTCTCTTCCACTTTTTTCTGGGCGCGCTCCACCGAGCGGGTGATCATCGAATGCTGGATCACCTCTCCTTCCTTCAGCCCCATCCGTTGCATGATGGAGGCGATGCGGTCACTGCCGAAGAGACGCATCAGGTCGTCTTCGAGCGAGAGGAAGAAGAGTGTAGAGCCGGGATCCCCCTGGCGGCCGGAGCGGCCACGGAGCTGGCGGTCGATGCGACGGGCCTCGTGCCGTTCCGTGCCTATGATGTGCAGACCACCTGCCTCACGCACTCCCGGTCCCAGTTTGATATCCGTCCCGCGACCAGCCATGTTGGTGGCAATGGTGATCACGCCGGGAAGCCCTGCGTGCGATACGATCTCCGCTTCCCGTTGGTGTTGCTTGGCGTTGAGGACATTGTGAGGGACATTTTTCCGTTTCAGCATTCGGCTGATCGTTTCCGATACTTCCACACTCGTCGTGCCGACCAGCGCCGGACGGTTCTCCTCGCGCAACCTCTCAATCTCTTCAATCACGGCGTTGTACTTTTCCCGCTTCGTCTTGTACACGACGTCATTAATATCCTCACGGATCATCGGTTTGTTCGTGGGAACGACAACCACGTCAAGCTTGTAGATATCGAAGAACTCCCCTGCTTCTGTCTCGGCCGTTCCCGTCATGCCCGCCAGCTTCTTGTAGAGACGGAAGTAATTCTGGAGTGTAATCGTTGCAAGGGTTTGCATGTCCCGCTCGACCTTGACTCCCTCTTTCGCCTCAATCGCCTGGTGGAGTCCGTCCGAGTACCGGCGTCCGGGAAGCAACCGGCCGGTGAATTCATCCACGATCTGCACCTTCCCATCGTCCGTCACCACGTACTCGTCGTCCTTCTCGTAGAGGGAGTATGCGCGGAGAAGCTGCGTCACCGTATGGATGCGCTCGCTTCGCTCCGCATAAATACGGGTGGACTCGTCCTTCTTCTGCTGAAGTTGATCCTTCGTGAGCGACTGGTCTCCTTCGAGGGCGCTGAATTCCGTCCCGAGATCAGGCAGCAAGAAGAAATCCCTGTCACCCACCATCGGTGCAAGAAGATCTCTCCCTTTGTCGGTCAGATTGATCTGGTGGTTCTTCTCGTCGATGGCGTAGTACAGCTCATCATCGATCTCGTGCATCCGGCGGGACTGGTCGCGCAAATACTCCGATTCCGTCTGTTGGACCAAGCGCTTGTGGGATGGCTCGGAAAAGACTTTCAGCAACCGCGGGTGTTTTGGGAGACCGCGCGACGCTCGCAACAGTTGGACACCGGCTTCTTCCTCTTTTCCGTCCGTCAGGTGCTTTTCGGCCTCCGCAACAATTTTTGACACAAACCCCCTCTGCGCGTTAACCAGCCGCTCGACGTGTGGCTTCATTTCATCGAACTTGTGGTCTTCGCTCTTCACCGGTCCGCTGATGATCAACGGCGTACGTGCCTCATCGATGAGAACGGAATCCACCTCATCCACAATGGCGTAGTTGTAACCACGGTGGACCAGGTCTTCCTTGTCCACCACCATGTTGTCACGCAGGTAATCAAAGCCGAACTCGTTGTTCGTGCCGTAGGTGATGTCGCATCCGTATTCTTTGCGTCGCTGGAATGAATCCATCGAGTTCTGGATGCAGCCAACGGTCAGGCCGAGGAATTCATACACCTTTCCCATCCACACGCTGTCACGCTTTGCGAGGTAGTCGTTGACGGTCACGATGTGGATTCCTCGACCGGGCAGGGCATTCAGGTATACCGGCATGGTTGCCACAAGGGTTTTTCCCTCACCCGTTGCCATCTCCGCAATTTTCCCCTGATGCAACACCATTCCACCGATCAACTGGACATCGAATGGAACCATATCCCACACAGCTTTATTGCCGAGGAGGTCAAACGATTGACCCATCAGCCGCCGGCAGGCGTCCTTTACAACCCCGAATGCCTCGGGCAGGATTTCGTCGAGAGTCTCTTCAATCGTATCGTCGAGTTCCTTCTCCAGTTCCTCGATCTCTGCCGCGATCTTCTCCCGTTCCGCGCTGCCAAGATCATCATGAATTCTCCCCTTCGTCGCTGCAAGCCGGGTCTCGACATCCTTGGTGGCCTCCTGAATTCGCTGCCGAAACTCAGGCGTCTTCGCTTTCAACTGATCGTCCGTCAGGCCTTCGTAGCTCTTGAAATGAGCGTTGATTTCCTCCACTAAAGGCCGAAGAGCCTTGACGTCCTTTTCATGCTTGCTGCCGAACAGCTTCTTGAACACTCCGAGCATCACAATACCAGCGGTTATGAACCCAATAAAATTCTGGCTAATATAGCGAGAATCCGCCTGCCAATCAATACACACCATTGGTTCCCTCCTCCATTGGATAGACGAGAGGGAGTTCAAAGCGTTGCATTTGGATTATATTTGATTAACATAACAAGGTATCACTGCACCTTCTCACTTCATCACTCCCAGGAAACGGTTATCCCATGCGTCATCTCCTTCTTACGATTGCTGTCTCATTCGTCGCGGCAGGCTGTGCATCCACGTCAAGGATTTCGGAACGCCCATTGACCCCGCCGCCTGTCACTGCGTTAAGCATCTCCCCATATCCCTCACTGAAGGTCGGACTTGACGCTCTCGTCCCCGATACTCTCTTTCCCCCCGGTCACATCGGGATCAAGATTGTCTCCCTCTCCAGAAACGAAGGGCTGTACGAGCTGAACTCCCGCGCGCTTTTCACGCCCGCCTCCAACGAGAAGCTCTTCACATCGGCCACTGCATTGGCAAGACTGGGGAAGGACTACGAACTGGCCACCGTCGTGCGGAGGGATTTGCATGACACTCTCAGGCTGGTAGTCAAAGGCTACGGCGACCCTCTCCTGTCGACTGCCGATCTCGACTCCATTGCCCGGCAGTTGAAGGAAATTCTCCCAACAGGTTGCGAGTGGACGCTGGCGGGTGACGTTTCTTACTTCGATGATCGGTATTGGGGTGTAGGATGGAATTGGGACTGGGAGCCGGATGCGTACGGAATGTTCATCACTCCTCTTTCCGTCAACAGCAACGCGATTGACGTAAAGGTCCGACCGGGGAAGAAGGTAGGTGACACAACTAACGTTCAGATCATTCCGCCAACGAGATTTGTGTCTCTTGAGAATGTCTCGCAGACCGTTGGTGATACCATCCTCACACCATTGGAGATATCCCGAAAATGGCGGGAGCGATCCAATATCGTCACAGTGACCGGTCAGATCCTTGTCAGTGATACCGTGAAGTCAAATAGCCTGAGTGTATGGCAACCAGAACGCTACACGCTCGCACTGCTTGCCGAACGACTTGTGGCCCGTGGCGTGACGGTCCGTGATATTCAGGTCGACACCGGACGGGCCGCAGGGTCTGCGGAGTTGGTTCGGTTTTCGCACCGGCTGGACTCGGTTGTTACATTCATGAACAAGGTAAGCGACAACCTTTCAGCGGAAAACCTTCTAAAGGTTATTGCGGCTGAGAAGAACGGCGTGCCAGGCTCTGCATCAATCGGAATATCCATTGTCTGGCAGTTTCTGTCTGAATTGGGAATCGATACCACGCGGATTTCCATCGTCGATGGCTCAGGGTTGGCGCGGCAGAACCTGACCTCTCCTCTTGTCGTCACCCAGTTGCTGGAAGGCATGTACAGACGACCCGAACTCTTCGAGCCATTCTACGCATCGCTCCCTGTTGCCGGCGTGGACGGGACAATCGAAAAACGCATGATCGGTACGAGAGCACAGGGTAATCTACACGCAAAGACCGGTACGCTCAACGGCGTTACGTCCCTTTCCGGATACGTCCGGACGATGGACGATGAATTGCTTGCGTTCTCCATACTGATGAATAACTTCGTGGCAGGCTCACGCCCCTACCGGCAGGTACAGGATCGGATCGGGGTGTTTCTGAGCGGTCTAAGACGGGAATCGTTCGAGCGAGCGCCGTAGTCGAGATCAAAAAAACCCGGCCACTCCTATGTGACCGGGTTCGCAAATTCAACGAAGAGGAAAAGCCTAGTTCGCTGCCTTAATCCGCACATCGCCACCGGACGTGTGGGCGTGGATGGGGTTCCCTCCGCCGTTAACGCTTCCTCGGATTCTGCTCTCATCAATCCTGCCGGACATGGTAATCGGGAGATCACAACTGACTTCGCCGCCGCTTGTTGACGCATCGATGGTTGCTGCGATATTCTTGTCCATCATGATCTCAATATCGCCACCTGAAGTCTCTGCATAAACTCCCTTGTTTCCATTCTTCACGCGGACCATCACGTCGCCGCCTGAGGTCTCTGCACGAACCTTTCCGTCCACATCGCTGATTCGGATGTTGCCTCCAGAAGTCCCCGCTTCCACATCGCCGTTGATTGTGGTGAGGACAATATCTCCTCCCGATGTCTCCATCCGTACATTCCCCGTTATCTTCTCAGACCGGATGTTGCCTCCGGACGTTCCCATATCGACTTCCCCTTCCACATCCTTCACATCGATATTGCCACCGGATGTTTCTCCCTGCACCCGCCCCTTGATCGTCGCAATTCCCACATCTCCGCCAGACGTATTCAGACGGATGTTGTACTCACGAGGAACTCTTACCGTGAATCGGACATCCAGATCGTTGTTGTTCCAGAACCACCACCCGGATGAACGGCCACGTCCTTTCACTTCCACGCCTTTCTCCACCTGGTTGGCGATGATCTCAAATTCGTCCACGTCTCTCCCCCGGCCACGGATTTGAGCTTCGATCGCCACTTCGTTGGCGGCAGTACCGACGATCGTAACGCTTCCCACGTCCGTGTTCAGTGTGAACGTTTCCCCGGGGGCAACAGTGAACTTCTTTTCAAACTTCCTATCTCCTGCTGCGGCAAATGCCACAACGAAGCAAACAAGAGCAAGGATAATGGCGAGCGGAGTTGGACGTGCGTGCTTCATGATTCCTACCTCGATGATTAGTCCGACGGATGGTGAGATACCTGCCTCTTAGACGACGCCGTTGCTGAAAAGGTTGCACGGTAAGACTTTGCATTTCGGAGCCGATTTGCGTACCATGACAGCCGTATCCGCATCAATGTCCAGGCACTCTCGGTTCATACCCTCAATGCACGCAACGATACAGATGATGATGGTATCGCTCCTTCTTGTCGGTTGTGGCGATACCAAGGAGAAGACGCCCGTGCCGGAATACCCAGCAGAACTTCGAACGAAAGTGCCGCCCGTTACCATCCCTGCGTTTGACGGCGGGCAGGCATTTGCTTACCTGACAAGGCAGACATCGTTCGGCCCGCGCAATCCGAACTCAGCAGGGCACTCAGCATGCCTCGACTTCCTCAGTGCAGAACTGAGGAAGCATGCCGACAACGTACGACTCCAGCAATTCAACGAGTCAGGATACGACGGCGAGAAGCTCGTCCTCACCAACGTGATCGCATCGTTCAAGCCTGACGTGAAGGACCGGGTCCTCCTCTGTGCCCACTGGGACACGCGTCCACGGGCTGAACATGATGAGAACAAAGGGAGGCGCAACGAGCCCATCCTCGGGGCAAACGATGGAGCAAGCGGCGTGGCAGTGCTGTTGCAAATCGCCTCCATGTTGAAAAATCAGCCACCGTCCATTGGTGTCGATATTGTCCTATTCGATGGCGAGGATTACGGGCTGGAGGGAGACGACGCGAAGTATCTCCTCGGCTCGCGGCACTTCGCGCGGAACAAGATCCTGGATTATGTTCCCCGGTTCGGGATCCTCCTCGACATGATTGGCGACAGGTTTCTCGAAATTCCCAAGGAGCAACACTCTCTTCGTTACGCGCCTGATGTTCTTGAGCTTGTTTGGGGAAAGGCACGAGAATTGGGATACCTCCAGTTCGTTGATGAGGTTGGTGAACTTGTCACGGACGATCACCTGCCGTTGAACGAAGTAGGGATCAAGACGATAGATTTGATCGACTTTAATTATCCTGATCCGACCAACAGGTTCTGGCACTCGCACCAGGACATCCCTGAGAACTGTAGCACAGAAAGCCTCGAAGCCGTTGGGACAGTCCTCACGCACGTGATTTATTCCCAGCAACCGTAAGCAATGCCCCGCTCGTTTGTGGAAGTGGCAATCAGGGCCGACCCGCAGTTGGTCGAGCATCTGATCGGCATCATGTCGCAGCTTGGGTTTGAGGGATTCTGGGAGGATGAGGTCGCACTCAAATGCTACATGAGCAGTGAACGATGGACAGATACGATGCAAGGCGAACTCGAATCCATTGCCCGAACCATGGCACGCTCCAGCAGCTCGTCTCTCCCGAAGATTTCCGTCAGCGTGATTGAGGATAGGAACTGGAACGAGGCATGGGAGAAGACCATTCGTCCAATTCACGTAACGGACCGGATCGTGATCCGACCAACATGGCACTCCTACACTCCGACCGGCGGTGAGGTTGTTCTGGTCATCGACCCAAAGATGTCGTTCGGGACGGGTTATCATGAAACGACCCGCCTCGTTCTCAGGCTAATGGAGAAACATCTCCAGGCAAATTCTCACGTGTTGGATGTGGGAACAGGTACGGGTGTTCTTGCGATAGCGGCAATCAAGCTCGGGGCGTCATCTGCTGTCGGTGTTGATGTGGATGAATGGTCATATGCCAACGCCCTGGAGAATGTCGCGCTGAACAATGTGCAAGAGAGTGTGAAGATTGTCGCCGGCGACCTCTCATCGGTTCCAACAGAACGTTTCAACATGATCGCCGCCAACATCCAGCGCAACGTGGTTGAACCGTTGCTTGGCGACATGTACCGCCAGCTTATGCCGGGGGGGATTATTATTCTCTCGGGACTTCTCATCTCCGATCGCGAACAGATGCGCACCGCACTCCATGCTGCAGGTTTGGAAATTGTTGAGGAGATGGTGGAGAATGAGTGGATCGCATTCGCCAGCCAGGCAAACCAGTAGTTACCGTCTCAGCTCTGACATCTCTACGTTATCATGAACGTTGCCGTCATTGATATTGGTACCAACACCGTGCTTCTCCTCATTGCCAGCTTTGACGCAAAGGGGAAGATCACACCTCTCGTTTACGAACAACGCATCCCGAGACTTGGTAGAGGTGTGGATGAGCTGAGAAATCTTCAACCTGAGGCAATACAGCGCGTCCTTGAGGTGTTGAAAGAATACAGGCAAATCATCTCAGAATACCAACCTGCGCGCATTGTTGTGTGCGGGACAAGTGCGGTAAGGGACGCTCATAACCGAGAGGAATTCGCGGCACGTGTTAAAGCTGAGACGACATTCAGCCTTGAGGTGTTGAGCGGAGAAGACGAAGCGTATTGGACATACCGTGGAGCCATCAGCGGAATACCCGATGTAAGCGGAGCGACCGTCGTCGATATCGGCGGAGGAAGTACGGAGATTATTGTGGGAGACAGGACCTTAGTAAAGAACACCATCAGCCTGGACATCGGCTCAGTCAGGCTTACCGAGCGGTTCTTCAAACACGATCCGCCAACACACCCAGAACTGGAAGCCGCTATTACGCTTGTGGAAAATGAACTTGCTCGTCCGAAAAAATTTGAATTCCAGGGCTCAACGCTCGTGGGCGTGGCAGGAACGGCAACCTCGCTCGCGGCTCTCGCACAGGGTTTGCGTGAGTTTCGAGTGGAGGCGGTAACCAACTACCACCTGACTCTCGATACCGTGTACCATCTTTTCAGGACACTCCGGGCGATGCCGGCCGCCCACATCCGTGAGTTGTCAGAAGTGATGGAGGGTCGGAGCGACGTGATCGCAGCCGGTGCCCTTATACTGCGAGAAATCATGGCCCACTACAAGTTCAGCGAAATGATCGTAAGTGAGAGAGGCGTGAGATACGGGCTGGCGATCAGGGAATGGGAACGTCTGGCACAACAACAAGGAGTTGGCAAAACGGGATGAAAACATTTCGAGAGAAACTGCAGAACGAGATTATCGTGTTTGATGGCGGCGTGGGAACCTATCTCTATGAAAAGGGGATCTTCATTAACACCTGCTTTGACGAGTTGAATCTCATCAACCCCGACATCGTCAGTGAAGTGCACCGGGACTACGTGAACGCCGGTGCCGACGTCATCGAAACCAATACGTTCGGCGCTAACAAATTCAAGCTCGCCCCGCATGGCCTGGAAGGAAAGGTCTACGAACTCAACGTGAAGGGCGCGCAACTGGCGAAGAAGGTTGCGCAGGATAAGACTCTCGTGGCCGGCTCCGTGGGCCCGCTCGGTGTTCAAATCGAACCCCTCGGCAAACTCTCATATGACGAAGCCAAGGATGCATTCAAGGAACAAATCAAAGGGCTGATTGATGGCGGTGTCGATCTGATTGTCCTCGAGACATTCGGCCTTGTCGCGGAACTGCGCCAGGCGATTCGTGCGGTGAAGGAAGTCAGCAATGACATGCCGATCATCGCCCAGATGACCATCGGTGACGATGGCAAACTTCTCAGCGGCGCCGCTCTTCAGGACTTCGTCGCAGGCGTGGCTGAATACGAACTCGATGCCATCGGGATCAACTGTTCCGTTGGACCAAAGGCCATGCTCGAAGCCCTCGAGGAATTCAGAACTCTGACTTCACTTCCGATCTCCGTCCAGCCAAACGCCGGACTCCCGCAGAACATCGGTGGACGAAACATCTACATGACGTCTCCCGAGTATGTAGCAGAGTATTCGAAGCGATTCATTCAGACCGGGGCGGTGATTGTTGGCGGATGCTGCGGCACAAACCCGGGCCATATCCGGGCGATACGGAGGGCTGTGCAGGCGCTCCAACCCGCTAAGCGAATGGATGTGAAAACCGGAGACCTGAAGGTGACCGCGCCCGAGGCTGCTAAAGTCTACACGATGAGCGAGAAGTCCCGTCTTTCCAACAAGATGGTGCGGAAGGAATTTGTCACGTTGGTGGAGCTCGTCTCGCCCAAGGGGGTATCACCCGCAAAGGAAGTTGGAAAGGCCAGGCAACTCTTCCATCTTGGCGTCGATGCCATCAATATTCCGGACGGACCGAGAGCCTCTGCGCGCATGTCGGCGCTGGCGATGGCCACCATCATCCAAAGGGAAATCGGGATCGAACCGGTGCTTCATTTTGCGTGCCGTGATCGAAATGTAATCGGCATGCAATCGGATTTGCTCGGTGCGTGGGCCCTGGGAATCCGCAACGTCATTGCCATTACCGGCGACCCGCCCAAGCTCGGCAACTATCCCGATGCCACGGCCGTGTTCGACGTGGATGCCATCGGCCTCGTCAATCTCATCAACAGACTTAATCACGGACTTGACCTCGCCGGCAATCCCATCGGTGATCCCACAGGGTTCTGTATCGGGGTCGGTCTCAATCCGGGAGCGATCAATCTGGATGAGGAACTTCGTCGGCTCGATTGGAAAATTGATGCAGGGGCAGAGTATATCGTGACGCAGCCCGTATTCAATATCAAGATTCTGGAAGCGTGCCTCCGCCGTGTCGAACACGTCAAGCTGCCAATCCTCTGTGGAATCTGGCCGTTGGTATCGTATCGCAACGCGGAGTTCATGAACAACGAAGTCCCGGGTGCGAGCGTCCCACCGGACGTCATGGAACGCATGAGAAAAACGACCACAAAGGAACAGGGCTTCGCAGAAGGAGTAAAGATTGCAAAGGAGACATTCGACCACGTGAAGAATGAACTCGCCGGTGTTCAGCTTTCAGCGCCCATGGGAAGGATCGATGGGATATTCACGATCCTTGGGAAGTCCTGATGGTGAAATTGCCGCACTCGTTCATTCCAAGTGATTTCATCTCATTGGAGTTTTGCTCCTTGGCGCGCGCGAAGGTTCTTTACTTCACCACCATCATCTTTCGTATCTGTGAGAACTCCTCACCGGAGGATGTTTTCTGAAGCTACTGCACCATCCTGTGAAGAACAGTTTTCAGAGTCTCGAGAACATACCCAACGTCGTCCGTTGTGTTGGTCTTGCCAAACGAAAACCTCAGCGTTGCTTTCGCCGTCTTTTCATCTCTTCCCATCGCAAGTAAAACATGCGAAGGCTGCATGCTACCTGACGTGCAGGCCGATCCGCTTGTTACAGCTATTCCTTGCAGGTCCATGTTCATTACGAGCATCTCACCTTCAAGCTGCATCCGGGAACTATCGAACGACACATTGAGAATGTGCGGCAACCGATCGGTCGGGTGACCATTGATGAGTGCCGCAGAGAATTCTGTCCGGATTCCTTCTTCAAGCAGGTCTCTCAGGCCTTGAAGCCGTGCTGACTCATCCTTCATTTCCCCGACGGCAATCTCCACCGCCCTCGCAAATCCGACAGCGAGTGGTACGTTCTCCGTTCCCGGACGTTTGCCCCGCTCTTGTCCGCCGCCATGCAGCAGCGGCTCCATGCCGACCCCTTTCCTGACCACCAGCGCGCCGATTCCTTTTGGGCCATAGATCTTGTGGGCAGAGAGACTCATCAAGTCAACACCGAGATTCTCAACATCAAGTGGAATCTTCCCCAACGACTGAACCGCATCGGTATGCACGATCGCTCCATGCTCGTGGGCCACTCGAGCGATCTCTTTGATCTGGCAGATTGTCCCTACCTCGTTATTCGCGTGCATGATCGAGACAAGACCGGTGGTCAGCCTCAACGCTTCGGAGATCTGCGCGGCGGCTATCATTCCGAAGCTATCAACCGGAAGGTACGTGACCTCAAATCCTTCCTTCTCCAATTCCTCACAAGGACCAAGAACAGCATGATGCTCAGCCTGTGAGGTAATGACGTGATTCCTTCCTCCCTTCTTCATGGCGCGAGCCACACCCACAATGGCCTGGTTGTCTGATTCAGTCCCTCCGCTGGTAAAGATGACTTCACCGGCCTGAACGCCAATCGCCCTCGCTAGTGCTTCCCGGGATCGTTCGAGAATTCCCTTTGACTGTTGCCCATACCAGTGTACAGAAGACGCGTTGCCAAAAATTTCGGTGAAATAGGGGAGCATCGCTTCCAATACTCTCGGATCAAGCGGCGTAGTAGCGGTATGGTCAAGATAAACGCGGTGCATTGCATTCAATATAGGCTTCCAGTTGAGGGATGTCAAACAACCCTTCGTTGAATGGCAACAGCGAAATCCAGAGGATATCCCACCCCCAGTCCAAAACGAAAGCCTAATTTTCTCGATTTACTTGATCCTTCCATCTAAAGGACATATATTCTGCACATGGTTCTGTTCTGCACCCCATTGGTATGGAGGAAATATGCAGCGTTCTTTCTTATTGTTATTGTCCTTCCTCACCCTGATGAGCGCAATTGGTGGCTATGCGCAACCGGTCCAGCTTGTAAACGCTTTCCCAAACCTCTCATTTACTAATCCGATCCTCGGCACAAATAGTCCGGATGGCACAAACCGGATGTTCATCGTTCAGCAGAATGGGATCATCAGAGTCTTTCCCAATGATTCTGCAGTCTCTCCATCAGCCATGAGAACATTCCTGAACATTCAGAACAAGTTGAGTTCGACGGGAGGGGAAGAAGGACTCCTCGGCATGGCGTTCGACCCCAACTACGCGGTGAACGGCTACTTCTATGTGAACTACACAGCACTGAGCCCGCTTCGAACAGTTGTGTCAAGGTACAAAGTCTCCGCGGGAGACAGCAACAAGGCTGACTCGCTCAGCGAATTCAAGATCATCGAAATCAATCAGCCGTTTACCAACCACAATGGCGGGATGCTGGAGTTCGGGCCTGATGGATATCTGTATATCGGAATGGGTGATGGTGGAGACGGGAACGACCCCGGTAACCGCGCCCAGGACAGCACACAGATGCTGGGGAAGATACTTCGCATCGACATCAATGATACGACTGCAACAACTCACTACCGGATTCCTCCGGACAATCCGTTTGTTGCATTCGGGCCTTCAGTAAGGAAGGAAATCTGGGCACTCGGTCTTCGCAATCCCTGGCGCTTCAGTATCGATCCTCAATCGGGCGAGTTGTGGGCTGGAGACGTTGGGCAAGGCGCGCGCGAGGAGGTGGATCTCATCCAGAAGGGAAAGAACTATGGCTGGCGTATCATGGAAGGCATGATCTGCACACCGGGTATCCCTGGATGCAATACAACCGGTCTCACTCTTCCCATTAAGGACTATGATCGGGGAATCGGAACTACGATCACCGGGGGATATATTTACAGAGGATCCCGGCGTCCGAGTTTGCGCGGTGCATACATCTATGCCGACTTCGGCAACGGGAAGATCTGGATGCTGCGATACAATGGCTCACTC
The DNA here is from genome assembly GCA_035687895.1 of Bacteroidota bacterium. Taxonomy (GTDB): domain Bacteria; phylum Bacteroidota; class Ignavibacteria; order UBA10030; family UBA6906; genus JAERML01. Next base: position 18,432 of record DASRUE010000290.1, read on the forward strand.
ACCGCCGACTCGCTGCTTATCGATAGTCCGTACAGCATCTCATCCTTTGGTACGGATCAAAATCAAGAGTTGTATATCATGAGTTACTTGAACGGGCGTATCTACCGATTCTCGTCAAACGAATCCACGTACGCCGATACGACCGTTAACACCACCCTCCCGGCTAGCTTCATCCTTTTTCAGAATTTTCCAAACCCTTTCAATCCGGGAACAACGATTCGCTACGTCCTGCGCCAAAACTCACACACGAGTTTGAAGATCTACGATGTGCTCGGCCGTGAAGTCCTTTCACTTCTCAATGAGGTCGTACCCTCGGGTTTCCATACTGTGCCAGTCGACGGAAGTACATTAACGAGCGGATTGTATTTCTACCGCCTCACGGTTGGCGGACATACCGAAACAAAGGCAATGATCCTTTTAAGATAGATCTTTCCTCATCCCGGTTAAGGTCACCTCCATAAGCGCCATATTCATCGACGAGCTTGCGAATCTCATCTTTTTGTTCAGGAACGGTCCACCCGTTTCGGTGGAGGAAGAAACTTCCCCTTCCTCATCATTCCGGCTTGAACAAAACTTTCCAAATCCATTCAACGGAATCACAAACTTTCATTTCCGTATTTCGGTTGCTGGATTCACAACCCTGAAAGTCTATGACGTTCTTGGGAGGGAGACTGCAGTGCTTGTAAACGAGAAGAAAATCGCGGGAGAGCACACTGTGCAATGGGATGCGGCAGAACTTCCGAGCGGAGTGTATCACTACCGTTTGCAGACCGGAAGTGGATCCCAAACACGAAAACTCGTTTTGTTGAAGTAACCTCTGGAACGGCGCAACCTGTCCGGCAAGACTTGACACAGAACTTATTTCACTACTATCATCCGACGCGTTGCGGTAAAACCTCCCGCAGTAAGACGGTAGAAGTAGACGCCGCTCGCCAATTCCGAAGCAGAGAATGACACGCGGTACCTTCCTGCAGCCATCTCTTCATTCACAAGTGTTGCAATCTCTTGCCCCAGCGAATTGAAGACTCTGAGCCGTACTCGTTCGTGGTTCGGAATCTCAAATCCGATTGTTGTTAACGGGTTGAATGGATTGGGGTAGTTGGGATCGAGACCGTAGCGATTACCCACTCCGCCCCTTTGCACATCAATTCCGTTAGGATTGACTGTTGCAGTACGAGAGATGTTTGACCACATAGAATACTTGCCTTGCGTGTCACGCACCCTTGAACGAAAGAGCACGGGTGTTGCGCCACTCGTGTCGTACGTGATGCTTCCGTCTCTCCATTGTGTCGCCGGGCCCAAATATACGGTACTCCAAATCCCCTCATTCCCAATCTGCCGTTGAAGTTCCGACCAGTCTACATCACCTTCGAGAGCCTGCCCCTCTGGCCATTGACCACCCCACGCAAGGGAAATCCAACCAGACAGCGTATCGTTTGCTGTCGGGTCCGAGCCCAGATAGCGACGTGCTGGCGCTGCATCCAACTGGTTTGAATTGTACCGAACTGTTACAATGCCGTCAGTCTCATCGACAATCTCAAACGAGAATGGTGTTGCCTGATTGTCCCAAGTGTTGCTGTTTGGATTGCTGTATGGCGAGAAAACCGGACTGACATCTGCTCTGAACGCACCGACAAACTGTTCGCCTTTAAAGAAGGCACCACAGTTCAAGTCGCCTTCCGGATTCTTGTAGACGAACATCCAGTGTACGAGACTTGTTGGAGTCGGTATTTGATCTCGGTGCGATTCCCCCGTCAAGGTCCTCGGCACTCCCCTCTTAAACACCGGCAACTCCTGGGAAAAGCACTGTGTTGTAACCCCGGGATTCTCCCAATGCCAATTGCCATCAGAAGGTCTGATTCTCAGATCATCCATCTCCATGTATGGCCCCTTTTGGTGAAGAACCCAGATCCCTTTGTC
>DASRUE010000291.1:0-2948 GCA_035687895.1 Bacteroidota bacterium
CTGAGTCGGTAGCTTTTGTCAGCCCGTATGAAGACTCCTGCAGACGATACTCGTGCGCTCAAGAAGCTTTCGTTGATCCTCCTCATGGTGGTTCTACTTCCAGCGTTGTTCTATTCCGGGTATGAACTCAACTCGTTGAGCAACAGCGAGGAGCTGATCGGTGAAATCTATCGACAGCAACTCAATGTCATCCTCTTTTCTGTCAACCAGTTTGCCTGGGATGTAACCAACAGTTGGGCGAGCACAACGGGTATTCTGGTGAATGAGAAACGATCCCGCCCCCTCTTGCGGGAAGCAATGGAGCAGTTCCTGGAGAGGAATCCTTCGTTGCAGGCTGTTGTCCTTGCGGATACTCTCTTGCAGAGTGCGCAGGTGTTTCAACCCCGTGGAACAGGCTCTCTTTCCAGCTTTGGAACCGTCCTCCAGGCGCTCCGCGAAAATCGCGCGAAAATCGAGCGCCTGAATCGGTTCCGGCAGGCTGAGTACAGGAAGATTGAACCAATTGAAATCGGTGACACGACGACATCGGGACGACGCATTGCTTTGGTGTTCAGCACCAGTAGTGTCGATCATGGTCCTGTTGTGGTCGGGCTTGTGCTTGATGACCGGGCATTTGTGCGAAACGTGCTCTCTTCCAAACTCTCGGAGGCGGCAGGGGATGAATTCATCCTTGCCGTTCTGCACCAGGGAAGTTCGGACCCCGTGTACGCGACCGATCAGGTGAAAGCGGCGGACCTGAAGCAGCAGAAGGAGCTCTGGCTCTTTCCAAACTACTCCGTGGGGATCAGGCTTCGGGGTGAGACCATCGACGAGCTTGTGCGTGATCGTTTCTACCGGAATATGGCCTTGATTCTCATTCTTGACGTGGTTCTTCTTGGTGGTGTCTGGGTAGTCTACCGGAGTATCAGGCACGAAATGGACCTCGTGCGACTGAAGTCCGATTTTGTCTCCAATGTTTCCCATGAGCTGAGGACGCCGCTCGCGCTCATCCGGATGTTCGGTGAGACACTCGAGATGGGACGAATCAAGGACGAAGAGAAGAAAAAGGAGTACTACTCCACCATTGTGAAGGAAACCGAACGTCTGACCAGGCTGGTAAACAACATCCTTAATTTCTCCCGTATGGAAGCGGGGAAGAAACAGTACCAGTTTCGTGACGTACAACTCAATCGTGTGGTGAACGCTGTTCTGGAAACGTACAGCATCCACCTGCAGCATGAAGGATTCACACCGGTTGCGGAACTTGCCGACGGGCTTCCCCCAATTTCAGCGGACGACGAGGCGTTGACAGAATCGCTCATCAACATTCTCGACAACGCTGTAAAATATAGCAATGGCGAGAAGTACCTCCGAGTTCGTACCGGGCTGGAAGACGGGAGTGTCTTTGTGGAAGTTGAAGACAGGGGCGTTGGCATTTCGCCGCAGCATCAAGAGAAAATCTTTGAAACCTTCTACCGAATCTCTACCGGACTCGTTCATAACACCAAGGGGAGCGGACTTGGTCTTGCGCTTGTCCGGCACATTATGGAAGCGCACGGAGGACGTGTAACAGTGCAAAGCACCCCAGGAAAAGGAAGCACCTTCAGACTCCTCTTTCCTCGAAAGAAATCTGAACGGTAAGGTCTCCAGCAATTCGCAGAACCCTCAAGAGAAAACCAATGCCGAAAATCCTGTTAGTTGAAGACGACCTGACAATGCAGCGGGGATTGAAAGACAACCTGGAGTTTGAAGGATATGACGTAGAGGTGGCGGGCGATGGGAAGAAGGGCTTACAGAATATTCTGGATAATTCCTACGACCTCGTGATTTTGGATGGAATGCTGCCACACATGTCGGGTTTTGATGTTCTGAAGAAGGTGCGGGAGAAAGGCCTCAGTCTCCCTGTGATCATGTTAACTGCCAAGGGGGAGGAAATCGATCGGGTACTTGGACTGGAGCTGGGGGCGGATGATTACGTGACGAAACCATTCAGCCTTCGAGAGCTCCTTGCCCGTGTGAAAGCCGTTTTGCGCAGGATTGAGGGAGGTGTTGGGAAAGGCGGATCCTCAATGACGCTAGGCCCGCTGTTTGTGGATTTTGCCACGTACAATGCCAGCAAGAATGGTGAATCTCTCACGATGACGCCGAAAGAGTTTGAAGTCCTCAAGTTCCTCTGGGAGCATCGCAACCAGACCGTGAGTCGAGACCAACTCCTTACCAATGTGTGGGGATACGATGATTCCGTCAGCACCCGGACAGTCGACAATTTCATCCTCAAGCTCAGACAGAAAATCGAAGAAGATCCGGCCCATCCTCGGCACATCATTACTATCCATGGGACGGGCTATAAATTGATTCTCTGACCCCCTCGTTTCGCCCTCGGAAGTCTCCCAATCCTCGCTTGTCGCCTCATTCTTCGACGTTGTCCGTGATTTCTGCTGCACGTCTCCTGTCGTGACATTTCTTGACAACTATTTACCCGGTATGGACATCTCCGCCAATTGGTGCACGTACATTGATTCAGAAGCAATCATCATCTCAACACCATCAACTTGAGGAGGATGTCATGAAGGCCAGAACACTTATCGTTGCAGGAATGATGCTCGCCGGAATCACGGTTGGATCGAATGCCCAATCTTACTTCTCATCCACGCCAATCAACGGGAGTGCTCAGAAAGCACGAATCGTGCGGAACTACCTTGCATGCCTCGCGTCCGACAATGAGGGAACGGTGGAATCAGCATTAGCCCACATTGCAGCGTTGAAGCTCAACAACCCTCGAGTCGATCTCAGCGGTTTCGACGATGCGGTCACCCGCCTTTCCAGAGAGGGAAGTACGCCCCTCATTCGCTACAAAGCATACCTGACGGGCGAGGTGCTCGACAACGTGACGCTTTTCGGAGATGAATCGCGTAAAGCTTACACCGAAGCTGATGAAATGTTCCTTGCGGTGAGCAGCAGGCTGAGCC
>DASRUE010000292.1:0-8548 GCA_035687895.1 Bacteroidota bacterium
CACAGGAAGAACCGGATGGTCAACACGACGATCCTGCTCGACAAGGGTGAATATGTCCTTCATTATCAAAGCGATGACTCTCACTCGTATGGCAACTGGAACGTCGATCCACCGGAAGACTCACAATACTGGGGGATCACAATCTACAAAGACGAAAGTCCCGAGGTATCAGCTCCTACGGCAACGCCATCAACACCCGTCCCGCCGCGATACGTACAGTAAACGATGAAGAAATCCCTGGGAGTCTTTCCCGGGTCTTCTGTTTATGAAAGCTTCACACTCGCTTTCAATTTCTTCACCTCTTCACTGGTCAACAGTCGCATCTCTCCCGGCTGCAACGTACCCCATTCAAGAAAGCCCAGTTTGGTTCGAACAAGACGAAGTGTGGGGTGGCCTATGGCCGCGGTCATTTTTCGTACTTGTCGGTTCCGTCCCTCGGTGAGGGCTATTTCAATCCATGCGGTGGGGACGTTCTTCCGGAATCTGACGGGAACAGGCCGGGGCGGAAGAGCCGGCTCACTCACGAGCATTTTAACGATTGCCGGTCTCGTCCGACGTCCTTCGATGACCACTCCTTTGCAAAGTCTTGTAATAGCATCGTCGGTAGGGACACGTTCAACTTGAGCGAGATACGTTCTCGGATGCGCAAATGCAGGAGTGGTGAGTCGGTGCTGGAGTGCTGCATCGTTCGTCAGAATCAGGAGTCCTTCGCTATCTGTATCGAGACGGCCGGCGGGGTACACATCAGGGGGGAACGGACCGAACTGCTTGAGCGTCTTGACGCCGGGTTCCCCCGTAAACTGGGAGAGAACGCCGCATGGCTTATTGAAGAGGATGTAGTGAAGTGCCTTCGTCTTGTGCTTGATCATAACGGGTACCAATGTACAACACGCGCCGGGTAATGGCAATCAGGTGGTATGTTCCCCAAAGGGAAATGTCTTGACTTTCACGGTGAAGAGTTTGATTCTCATGTTCATTATGAATAATTTGGCCATATCACTACGTGCGAGGAGAATGTCATGCCATCCAGTCGACGTGAGTTCTTAAAGAGCGCGGCGGCAGCCAGTGCCGGGGCGATGCTTTCCAATACAATCCCGGCGACACTGTTTGGTAAGACAGTGGGTCAGCGATCGTTCCGTTCTGTTGCGATCTCCAGTGCCAACGGACTTGCTGCGGTGTCAAAGGCAATGGAAATGATTAACTCCGGCAGCGATGCGCTGGATGCAGTGATTGCAGGCGTCAACATCGTGGAGGACGATCCGAATGATACAAGTGTAGGCTACGGCGGACTTCCAAATGAGGAGGGTGTCGTTGAACTGGACGCGGCGGTGATGCACGGGCCGACGCATCGAGCAGGCGCGGTTGCATCGCTGAGGAACATTAAGAACCCCTCCCGTGTTGCGCGACTGGTAATGGATCGGACAGACCATGTGCTCCTCGTCGGAGAAGGGGCGCTGAAGTTTGCCCGTGCGCATGGCTTCAAGGAAGAAGATCTCCTGACTGATGCATCACGCGCAGAGTGGTTAAAGTGGAAAGAGACTCTCTCCACCTCGGATGACTGGCTCCCACCCCACACGGAGAAAGACAGCGGGATTGGCTCGTTGTTCGAGCCGTTTTATCGGAACACTGGTACCATTCATTGCAGCGCAGTGGATCAGAAAGGGAACATCTCGTGTGTGACGACCACGAGCGGGCTGGCGTACAAGATCCCTGGCCGGGTAGGCGACTCGCCGATCATTGGGGCGGGGTTGTATGTTGATAATGAAGTTGGTGCGGCCGGGTCGACGGGCCGCGGCGAAGCAAACCTTGTCAACTGTAGTTGCGTGATGATTGTTGAATTCATGCGGCAGGAGAAAACCCCTGAACAGGCTTGCCTTGATACATGCAAGCGCATTGTCGATCACAACAAGATGCGGCGGTTGCAGGACGCAAGTGGGCGGCCGAATTTCGACGTGAAGTTTTACGCGGTCAACAAAAAGGGAGAGTTCGGTAGTGCGGCGATCATGAGCGGTGCCTCCTTTGTGGTGCATGATGGTTCAGAGGCAAAGATAGTTCCTTCGGCGTATCTCTTCAAGCGCTAGTAATCACCAACCTATGCGGTCACGCTCGCGCTGGCTCCGTTTGTCCCGCTTCTGTGGGACACTCTCTTTTGTCGCCGCGGCATCTGTTTTTTCCTGCTCAGTGCGTGCCCAGGAGATGCAGTTTGTTTCGCGGTCAAGGGATTCACTCATGCTTGGGGGAAGGCCGTATTATTTTCTTGGCGCCAATGCGTATTATCTTCAGGAACGCGCAGCCCGCGGTGACAGCGCGACAGTGCGCGAGCTGTTTGCAACGGCACGGTCGCTCGGCTTCACCGCGATCCGCACATGGGGTTTCTTTGATTCTGCCGACAGTCTCGACCCGGCTGTGGTGCAGTTTCAGCCCGGGAGGTATCATGAGTTCGCCCTCCGAGCTCTCGATTTTGTGATTGCATGCGCGAAGCAGTATCAAATTCGTCTTCTCATCCCGCTGGTAAATAGTTGGGATGACTATGGCGGAATGAACCAATATGTCCGCTGGAGGCTCGAGACTGGTAGCGATGGAATCTTAAGTGGGACTGGACGATATTCGCCGGATGAACAGATATCATTTGTTGTTGGGGCGCGTGAACAGCGGTTTAGGAAAGCACTCAGCGCGGGCTTTGGCCACGACGAATTCTATACAGATTCAACCATCAGAACATGGTACCGGAATTACGTTACAATGATCTTGAATAGACTGAATAGCCATACCGGCGTTCTGTACAGGGACGAGCCGACAATTCTTGGATGGGAAATGGCCAACGAACCTCGATCAATGGACAGATCGGGCCGAATTGTGAGTTCATGGATTGACGAAATGTCTTGCTTCGTCAGGTCTCTCGACCCCAATCATCTGATCGGCACCGGGGAAGAGGGATTCGACATATCGCCGGGAGCTTATTCGATGGGCGCCTATGGCAGCCAATCATGGTTGTTTGATGGGACGGAAGGAGTGTCATTCACTGCAAACTCCACCACTGGATGTATTGACTTTGCAGGCATTCATTTGTATCCTGAGTCGTGGAACTTGACGAATGGGGCGGGGAACGTCTGGATTCGGGACCACCGGCGGATTTCTTCTGCGATAGGAAAACCGTTGATTTTGGGAGAGTTTGGGGTACGGCGTATGAAGGGATCGACGTATGAGAGCTGGCTCACCACCGTATTGCTCGATGGAATCAACGGGGCAATGGTATGGCAGCTTCTCGAAGGGGGGCAGCCCGACGGAGAGAGATTTGGATTCGAGTGTCCTGACGAGTCAAGGCTTTGCTCTATTCTAACGGTAAGCGCAGCGCAATTTAATCTGAAAACCCAGACCGGTAGTCTCCCGAACCCGGATGAATACATTCTTCTCCAGAACTATCCGAACCCGTTCAACAGTCAGACCACGGTAGCCTACGATCTTCCTGAACCCGCAAACGTGAACCTTACGCTCTATGATCTGCTCGGGAAAAAGGTCGCAATCGTGGTTGAGGGGTTTCAATCGGCTGGACGAAGAAAGGAACTCGTCAATCTTGAGCTTATGGGAAGCGGTACCTATTTCTACTTCTTGTCTGCATCGACGACTTCCGTCGGGCAGCCAAGAAAGTTTCAGGGATCGGGGAAGATGGTTCTGGTGAAGTGATCTGCTCCTGATCCAACTGTTTATATGCGAATAATAAGGAAGAGTGATATCTCATGACACGATCGTTCCTTGCGATTACTGTCGCAATTCTTCTGATCTCGACTGAGGCGCTTACCCAAAGCGTCCAGCTTGTGGATGCTTTTCCCAACCTGACATTTGACAGACCCATCCACATAACGCACGCAAACGATGGGACAAACAGGATATTTGCGATGCAGCAGAACGGCCACGTCATGGTGTTTGCCAACGACTCGGTGGCAACATCAACGACGACATTCCTCAATATCGAGGAGAAGCTGAGCTCGGTCGGTGATGAGGAGGGACTCCTGGGTCTGGCGTTCCATCCCAACTACACATCCAACGGGTATTTCTATGTTAACTACACGGCGCCCTCTCCGCTCAGAACGGTGATTGCGCGGTATTCCGTTACTCCGACGGACCCTGACAGGGCAGATTCTCTAAGCGAATACAAGATCCTCGAGATCCTCCAACCGGAAGTAAACCACAACGGCGGTACAGTTGCATTTGGTCCAGACGGCTATCTCTACATCGGCATGGGCGACGGTGGACCCGGGCTCGATCCGGAAAACCGTGCACAGGATCGAACGAAACTATTGGGAAAGTTTCTTCGCATCAATGTGAATGATACAACGGCAACAACGAGGTACACCATTCCGCCGGACAATCCTTTTGTCGGCAACACCGATGGATACAAGGAAGAGATCTGGGCGTGGGGGCTGCGAAATCCCTGGAAATTCTCGTTTGATCCTGTGACCGGCCAACTGTGGACCGGTGATGTGGGACAGAGTGATCGAGAAGAAGTCGATCTCATCACGCGCGGAGGCAACTACGGTTGGGTACTCATGGAAGGAAGCATTTGCAATCCATGGTTTTCGACGTGCGATACAGCCGGACTGATGCTGATACCTCCCGTGAAAGACTACGGTCGCGATCTCGGGTGGGTCGTCATAGGTGGGCACGTGTACAGAGGATATCGCCGGCCGGAGCTCAATGGAGCATACATCTACGGTGATTTCTATTCGGGGAGAATCTGGATGCTTCGTTACGAGAACGGGCAGCTCACGGCGGATTCCCTCCTGATTCAAACGCCGTACTTCATCTGCTCGTTCGGAGTTGATCAGGACAACGAACTCTACATCGGCACATACTCACATACTTCAAGCATCTACCGTTTCGCTGGTCCCCCCCGCACGACAGGAGTTTCCGGCAACGGCAGCGCTCTTCCGTCGGCCGTTCGCCTTGAACAGAACTATCCCAACCCGTTTAATCCATCGACAACCATCAGCTACCGATTACCTGTTGCCAGCTATGTTTCGTTGAAGGCGCTCGATGTCCTTGGGCGAGAGGTTGCCACGTTGGTGAACGGATATCAGACGGCGGGAGTCAAAGAAGTGAAGTTCTATGCATCGGATCGTCCAAGCGGTGTGTACTTCTATCGTCTTACCGTCGGGTCATTCAGTGAAACCCGGCGTATGCTCCTGTTGAAGTAGGTCGTTTCGAATCAAAATCATGTGGGCTGAATGACACAAATGCTACGGTGGTGTTTCTTCATCATGATCTTCTTCCTCCCCGAACAGGTGGTGTTCGCACAACAGTATGTTCTTGACACACTTGCGGGGAGTCCGAATATCGCCTTGCCGGTGGTGATCGCATTCTCACCCGACAATAGCGGGAAGTTCTTCTTCACCGAGAAGAACAGCGGCAGAGTTATGATTTATGATCAGGCGGGTCTGCGAACCAATCCGTTTCTCACTCTTGCCATAACCAACGATACCGAGCAGGGTCTTCTCGGGATTACACTCCATCCGGAATATCCGGACTCGCCGTATGTATACATATTCTTTACACGAACAGGGGACCGGGCCAACCAGGTTGTCCGATATCGCGATGCGGGGAACGTGGGAGTGGAGCCGGACACGATTGTTGTTGTGCCGCGCCTAAACGCGGGGCCTACCCACAATGGCGGTAACGTCCACTTCGGACCGGACGGGAAGCTCTATGTTACCTTTGGCGACAACGCCTTTTCTGCAAATGCACAGGATACAAGTGCGACCAACCTGCGGGGCAAGATCGTTCGGCTGAACCTTGACGGTTCGATTCCTGCAGACAACCCCTTCCCGGGGAAACCATTCTGGTCCATCGGTCACCGGAACAGTTTCGATTTCACGTTTGATCCACTCACAGGGAAGATGTATTGTTCGGAGAACGGACCACAATGCGATGATGAAGTGAACCGTGTCCCACGCGGAGCGAATATGGGATGGCCGGTGGAGGGTAACTGTACATATACCAACAACCCGCTTTATACGCGACCTCTTTACTATTTTCCAACTCCCCCGCTCCCAGCTCTCACCGGTATTGCCGTTTATAGAGCAACTGCATTCCCCCGATTGCGCGGCAAGCTCATTTTCGGGGGAAACAATGACAACGCCACGATCTGGACTCTCACACTCTCCGCCAATGGCGACACCATCGTTCCCGGGTCCCTTGCCACGTTGTTTACCTACAGCACAGGATTTGTGGATATTGAGATTGGACCGGACGGCAACATCTACATGACGAACGGACCATACGTTTCAGATAGGATCCTGCGGCTTCGACCGGTTGTCCCGGTCTACACATCCACACCGCCGTTGAGTGCAACAGAGGAAATCGAGTACACCTACACGCCGACATTCAATGGCACACCACCCGGATTGCATGTGGTCTCGGGACCGACCGGAATGTATGTGGATTCTACTGCGTGGACAGTCCGCTGGACACCTACGAATGAGCAGGCGCTCCAGGGTTCGTTCAACATTCAGCTGCGAGCAGAAAACGGTGCAGGTGCCGTCAACCAGAATTACACGGTTAATGTGGCGAACGTCAATGACCCGCCAGCGTCCTTTGCGCTCCTCTCACCGCCGAACGATACGACGCTCAGTTTCGTCGGCAACGATCCGACGATCCTCTTCAGTTGGGCGCCCTCCGCTGATCCAGATCTGGACACACTCCGTTACACATTGGAGCTTGACACCGTCAACACATTCAACAGTCCGGCCCTGCGGGACACCGCAACGGGAACAGCGACATCCGTCGTTTTCACACTCCCGCGCGTAAGCAGGAATTACTTCTGGCGCTCGAAGGTCTCCGATGGCCACGTGACCATCCCGAGCCAGGAATTTCGCCGCGTGGTCGTTTCATTTGTTACGACAGTTCCCGGTCCAGAAGAACGTCCGCTCCAATCAGCGTTGTGGCAGAATTATCCCAACCCATTCAATCCAAGTACAAACATCAAATTCCAAATAGCACATTCCAACTTTGTTTCTCTGAGAGTGTTTGACCTTCTTGGACGTGATGTGGCGACATTGGTGAACGAGGTGAAGCAACCGGGAAGTTATGAAGTATCGTGGGATGTGAGCGGAGTGCCAAGTGGCGTGTATTTCTACCGGCTCAGGGCGGGGTCGTTTACGGACACCAGGCGCATGATGGTGCTAAGGTAATTGCGTGCAAGGGGAACCGGAGACGATGTAACCCGCGCAAGATCAATAATGGAAGAATGGGGGCTGAATGACAAGACTGCTACGATGTTTTATCGTTACTGTCCTTACGGCCTGGGCTGTACAGGCAGTCGCGCAGCAGTATGTTGTTGATACGCTGGCCGCGAATCCAAACATCGCCTTTCCAGTGGCAATTGTCTTCACGCCGGATAACAGCGGGAAGTTCTTCTTTACGGAGAAGAACAACGGTCGTGTGAGGATCTACGATCAGACCGGGCTCCGGTCGAACCCGTTCGTCATCGTGAGCGTAACCGGCAGCGGCGAGCAGGGACTCCTCGGCATCACGCTGCATCCGGATTACCCGGACTCACCGTATGTCTACATTTTCTACACACGCTCGACAGCCACCGGCGGTACGCGGGACAATATGGTCGTACGATACACCGACAGCAGCAATGTAGGGATCAATCCCGACACGATTGTTGTGGTTCCGAGGAACAACACAGCGTCCAACCACAATGGCGGCAACGTCCATTTTGGGCCGGACAAAATGTTGTATGTTACCTTCGGCGAGTATGCCACACAGAGCAATTCACAGGACACAAGTACCGGAAATCTCCGCGGCAAAATCCTCCGCCTCCACCCTGATGGTTCAATCCCTACCGACAATCCGTGGCCGGGGAAAGCGTTCTGGTCCTTCGGCCACCGGAATAGTTTCGATTTCACGTTTGATGCATTGTCTGGGAAGATGTATAGCACAGAGAACGGACCGGGCTGTAATGACGAGGTGAATCGTGTGCCGCTCGCGGCGAACATGGGATGGCCGGTGGATGGCAACTGCACATACAGTGGCAATCCGATCTACACCAGGCCGTTGTACTATTTCCCGGGACCGTCGCTCCCCGCACTGACAGGGATTGCGGTCTACAGAGAAACGGCCTTCCCACGGTTGCGTGGCAAGATTCTCTTCACTGGCAACAGCAGTCCCACACTTTGGACACTCACACTGACTGAAGATGGAGACACGATCGTTCCCGGGTCTTTCACGACCCTGTTCAGCTACGGCACCGGGTTCGCCGATGTCGAGATCGGACCGGATGGGAATATCTATCTTGCCAACGGACCATTTAGTGCGAACAGAATACTCCGATTGCGGCCGGTGGCCCCGGGGTTCACGTCAACGCCACCGATGACTGCGACCGAGGAAGTGGAGTACACCTACCCCCCCACCTTCAGCGGGACACCCCCCGGGATGCAGATCGTCTCGGGGCCAGCCGATATGTTCGTCGACTCCACCACATGGACCGTCAGGTGGACACCCACCAACGAAGAAGCGCTTCAAGGATCGTTCAACATCCGGCTGC
>DASRUE010000293.1:0-22416 GCA_035687895.1 Bacteroidota bacterium
GCGTTCTTCGGCTGGGTGAGGATGTTGAGGAGTGCCTCTTCGCCGAGTGAATGGAGAGAGGAAACAAGCGGGAGCCGTCCCACAAACTCCGGGATCATCCCGAATTTCACGAGGTCTTCCGGCTGCACCAGCGGGAGGAAATTGTCGGCGTGACCATCCCGTTTCCCTTTGATGTCGGCGCCGAACCCCATCGGGTTCTGGTTGACACGCCGCGCAATGATCTTCTCCAGCCCATCGAACGCCCCGCCGCAGATGAAGAGGATGTTCCTGGTGTTGATGTTGATCAGGCTCTGTTCCGGATGTTTCCGTCCGCCTTTGGGCGGCACGCCGGCAATGGTACCTTCGAGGATTTTCAAGAGAGCTTGCTGCACACCTTCCCCGGACACATCACGGGTGATGGACGCACTGTCGCTCTTCCGCGCAATCTTGTCGATCTCATCGATATAGACAATCCCCCGCTCCGCCTTCTCAATATTATACTCGGCATTCTGGAGAAGGTGAACGAGAATCGTTTCCACATCGTCGCCGACGTATCCTGCCTCGGTCAGAGTTGTTGCGTCTGCAATGGCGAAGGGAAGGTCAAGGACCCGGGCAAGCGTTTGTGCGAGCAGTGTCTTGCCGGTGCCGGTCGGCCCTATCAGCAGGATGTTGGTCTTGTCCAGCTCGACATCATCCAGATCATACAAACGGTCCTTGGCGTCGATCCGCTTGTAGTGGTTGTACACAGCCACGGCAAGGCTCTTCTTGGCCAGCTCCTGCCCGATCACATATTCGTCCAACGCTTTCTTGATCTGCAACGGTGTGAGGCCGGCTTTGGACCCACGGCGTGCGGAGAATGCGGCGAGGTTGTTCCGGATGATATCGACAGAACTCGAAACGCAGATATCGCAGATGTAGACATCAGGTCCCGCGATGATGCTCTGGACTTCCTCGGGGCTGCGCCCGCAGAAGGAGCAATGGATCTTCTCTCCGCCGCGTGTCTTGGTGGTCATGATGGATACCGGTTACTTCTTGGTTTCGCGTTCCTTTTTCAGGAACACGTTGTCGATTAACCCGTACGTCTTTGCCTGCTCGGAGGACATGTAGTTGTCACGGTCGGTATCCTTCTCCACACGGTCGAGAGGCTGGCCGGTGTGGACGGCAAGGATTTCGTTCAGGCGTTTCTTGGTGCGGAGTATTTCTTCCGCCTGGATGCTGATATCGGAGGCTGTTCCCTGCGCTCCGCCCCACGGTTGGTGGATCATGATACGTGAATTGGGGAGTCCTGCCCGTTTCCCTTTCGCACCACCTGCGAGCAATACAGCCCCCATGCTTGCCGCCATGCCGATGCAGATCGTTGCAACGTCTGGCCGAATATACTGCATGGTGTCGTAAATGGCAAGGCCGGAGGAGACGTTCCCCCCGGGGCTGTTGATGTAGAGGCTGATATCTTTGTCGGGATCTTCTGATTCGAGGAAGAGAAGCTGCGCGATCACGAGGCTGGCGATCGAATCGTCGATGGGTGTGCCGATGAAGACGATCCGCTCCTTGAGCAGGCGGGAGAAAATATCGTACGCACGCTCGCCGCGACCGGTCTGTTCCACCACCATGGGGACCAGTTGATTCACAATTGTTGAACTCATGCAACTTCCTTTCGCTTGGTTGTTCAACACAGGGATCCGAAGCCCTTGCTCTACATCCTTCGTGCCCCTTGTGTTACTTCTTATCATTGCTTGGACTTCTCGTCCACCACCTTTTCTTTGATCTTTGCCTGAGACTTGAGAAGCGCGACCACTTTATCCGTGAGGAGACGATCGGCGGCCGAGCTGGAAGATTTGTAATACTCCAGCAACCGCGCCGCATCAATGCCAATATGTACAGCCTCCTTCTGGGCCAGTTGCTCGATCTCTTCGTCGGCAACTGTCAGATTTTCCACCTCCACGATTCGCTCCTTGAGCAGCATCCACTTTGCCTGCCATGTGGCGTATTCCTTACTGTCTTCGCGGAACTTTTTCTCGTCAAAGTTCTTGGGGAGTTTCCTGTCTCGCGAACGGCTCTTGAGGTCTTCAACAAACGCGTCGATGAAATTGTTCACAAGGGAATCGGGAACCGGAAAATCATGTGCTTTGACGGTCTCCGCGGCAAGTGCGTCTGACACCTTCTTCTCTGATTGCTCATCCCAGTACTTCTGAATGTCGGTCCGGAGGTTTTTCCAGAACTCGTCTTTCGAAGTCACTTTGCCATCGGTGATCTTCTTGACCAGCTCGTCGTCAAACGCCGGCAGGTTGACTTTCTCGATCTTCGTCACGGTCAAGGCAATGTGGACGGGGTGGGAGTGGTCTTCGTGTTGTGACTCGAACTTTGCGCGGTATGTTCCTCCGACTTCGGCAGATGCGAGGGCTTCCCGGATTTCCTTGACAAGAGTCTCATCCGAAAGGGTGAATTTCGCTCCGGCGGTCTTCTTCCCAATCAGCGGCGTCCCGGCATCATCAAGTTCTTGAACGTCGGCGGTGACGATGAACTCTGCCCCGGTCACCGCGGCAGCGTCTTCCGTAGTGCTGTTCGCATGGCGCAGGTGTTCCACTTCGCCGTTGAGTTCTTCATCAGTTACCGTGTGGACAGGTTTCTCGACGGAGATGCCCTTGTACTTCTTCAACACGATTGCAGGCTTGACTTCATATTTAATCTTGAACCGGAAATGCTCTCCGCGCTTGAAATCCATGTCCACCATCGAGGGTTGCCCGAGGGGTTGGATGTTCCGGTCCGTCATGGCCTTGCGGTAGAACTCGCTGGCCACCGTGTCCAGCGACTCATGCTCGATCGCTTCCCCGTAGAGCTTTTTGATCATCTCCATCGGGACTTTTCCCTTGCGAAACCCTCTCAGTTCCACCTTGGGCTGGTATTTCTTGTACGCCTCTTCAAAGTGTGGCACAAGTTCTGCGTGGCTGACCTCGATCTCTGCTTCCTGCAGGACTTCGGATACCGTGTTGATGTTCACTTCCACTTACGTTCTTCCTTCCCTGGTAACGATTTCGTGACCGCTCCCGTTGTGGGTGGGCATAGAGGGACTCGAACCCACTAGATTCTAAGTCTAGCGCGCCCGCCTGACCGCCGTTCAGGCTTGGATCCTCATGACCTTGTGGGTAGAGAGGGACTCGAACCCCCACGGGTTACCCCACTAGCTCCTAAGGCTAGCGCGTCTACCAATTCCGCCATCTACCCCATAGCAGCCAACGTTCTTACAGCGGGCAGGTCTGCCAATTTCGCCATATGCCCGAAGATCAAACACCTGCGTGCTTTGCTGCGGTTCTCAGAAAAACAGGCAGGAAAACCGCCTGCCGTCAGGTCGAAACGGGTTCCAAGATACGCATTTTCTCCAGTAACATCAAGGAATTGCACCAACGGCGAATGGCTGAGGTGCAGGAGCATAACTGCCTCGGTCACTTGAAATGATAACCGGAATCGCGTAGCTTGCGTTCAATTTCTGCCGGCAGATACCCTGCCACGTACAAGTCCACCGCATCGTTCGATGCATCTCAACATATGAAAGAACGCGACATCCGTCTCAAGAACCGCGACCTGAGTTGGCTCTCTTTTAACCACCGCGTGCTGCAGGAGGCAGGGGACGCAACCGTGCCGCTCTACGAGAGGATCAAGTTTCTCGCGATCTTCTCTTCCAATCTCGATGAGTTCTTCCGTGTCCGGGTGGCGTCCATCCGGGCGATGCGGAACCTGAAAAAGAAGGCGGCAAAAAAGCTGGAGTTCGATCCACAGCGACTCCTGAAACGGATTCACAAAGTGGTGACGCTGCAGCAGGAGGAGTTCGGAGAGATCTTCCGGAACCAGATAAAAAAGGAGCTGAAGCGTGAGGGGATCTTCATCGTCCGAGAAACCGAGGTGAAGGGTGACCAGAAGGAATTCGTGTGTACGTACTTCCGAGAGCACGTCCAGCAGCACATTGCACCTGTCTTCCTGAGCATCGAGAAGCAACCACCGTTTCTTGAGAACCGTCAATTGTATCTCGCAGTTCGGCTGCGCCGAAAGCCACTTGGAGCACACCGGAATGAACCCGACGAGATACACTATTGTCTGCTGGAGATCCCGACCTTACACCTTCCCCGGTTTCTTGCCATCCCGCACCCGAAGGGACGTTACCCTGTGATGTTCCTTGACGATGTCATCCGACTCTGCCTCGGAGATATCTTCTCCCATCATATGGTGGATGGGGCGTGGTCCTTCAAGCTCACACGGGACGCCGAGCTGTATATAGACGACGAACTTGGCGGTGATCTGGTGGAAAAGGTGAAGAAAGCCCTCTCCAAGCGCAGCACCGGCGTTCCCAGCCGGTTCCTCTATGACGAGGAAATGCCAAAGAAACTCCTTGCGTTGCTGGGACAGATTTTTGAATTGAATGAAGAAGACTTCGTTCCGGGTGGACGATACCACAACTTCAACGACTTCTTCAATTTTCCGAACCCAAAGCATCCAGCGTCCACATATGAACCGATGCCGCCGATCGACAGCAATGAGATGAACGCTCCGCTCGAGATGATCGAGAGGAACGACGTGTTGTTGTACTATCCATATGACACGTATGAGCCCGTGGTCCGATTCCTACAGGCAGCGGCGGATGACCCCGCGGTAACGTCAATCAAAATTACGCTGTATCGTGTGGCAAAGAACTCGCGTGTCGTCGAGCAGTTAATCCGCGCTGCACAGAACGGCAAATCGGTCGCGGCGTTCGTGGAAGTAAAAGCCCGGTTTGACGAAGAGTCAAACATCCATTGGGCGGAGGAGATGGAGAAAGCAGGCGCGCAGGTGCTCTATAGTTTTCCAGAGCTGAAGGTGCATGCCAAAATCTGTCTCGTCTCGCGGAAGGAAGGAGGCGAGCTCAGGCACTATGCCTACCTCAGCACAGGCAATTTTAACGAGAATGCAGCGAGAGCCTATACGGATTTCGGGTTGTTTACGGCCGATGAGCGCCTCACACAGGAGGTAGAACAGGTCTTTAGCATTCTGTGCAGGGATACGAGAAAGGGACGCTTCAAGCATCTTCTGGTCCCACCGTTTAACATGCGCGAGAAGTTCGAGAAATTAATCGAGAACGAGATAAGGGAAGCCCGGCATGGCCGGAACGCCTCTTTCATTGCCAAGATGAACAGTCTTGAAGATCCAACGATGATTGCCAAACTCTACGAAGCAAGCCAGGCAGGTGTCCAGTGTACACTGATCGTTCGGGGCATTTGCTGCCTGATTCCCGGTGTCAAAGGAATGAGCGAGAACATCAGAGTGATCAGTATCGTCGATCGGTACCTGGAACATGCGCGTGTTTTTGTGTTCCACAACGGAGGAGAGGAGCTGTACTATCTTGCGTCGGCGGATTGGATGCGAAGAAACCTGAGCCGTCGGATCGAGGTGGGATTCCCGATATACGAAGAACGGATCCGCGGTCAGGTGCGGGCTATTCTTGATCTTCAATTGCAGGACACCGTGAAGGCACGCATCATCAACAAGAGTCAGAACAACAAGTACCGGCAGAAGAACGACAGTGAACTCCTTCGCTCCCAGTACGCGATCTATGATGTTGTAAAAAGTTGGAGAGAATGATGGAGTGGAAAGAACTACATTCCTCCGGGGAGAATGAGGCGGAAGGTGGTACCAACATTGGGAGTCGATTCGATCTCGATTGTCCCTTTGTGATCGTCCACGATTTTCTTTACAATGGCGAGCCCGAGACCGGTCCCCCGTTTCTTCCCATGGGTAAAGAACGGCTCGAACACACGCGCACGGATTTCCGGTGACATACCAACGCCCGTGTCGATGAATTCTATGTAGATGGAAGAATCCGCCCTGTGTGTGTGAACCGTAAGGGTGCCGCCATTCGGCATGGCGTCCACGGCGTTGCCCGCGAGGTTGTACAAGACCCGGATCATCTTCTCAACGTCCAGGACGCAGCGGTCGGTGTATTCATAACGACGTTCCAGCTTGACCCTCTTCCGTACGAAGTCGGCCTCAAGGAATTTTAGAGCCCCTTCCATTACTTCCTCCAACCGAATGGGTTTCGCGTTCATCTCGCTCACCCCCCGGGAGAAATCGAGAATCTCCTGTGTCATCTTCACAAAGCGATCCACCTGGCGGATGATCTCCTCCGCCATCCGGGCAAGATCGGTGCCACCCGATTTTTTCTGGATCACCTGGGCATACAGGCGGAGTGTGGTCATCGGGTTCTTGATGTCGTGGATAATCGAGCTGGCCATCCGTCCCACAGCCGAGAGCCGCTCGTTTTTCACCATCTCCCGCGCAATCCGCGCATTCTCCACAGCGATCGCCGCGTGGACGGAAAGTCCATCGATGAACGACGCGTCCTCAGCGGTGAAGGACCCCTTGTGTTTGTTCAAAAACTGGAACACTCCTACGATCTTCCCTTCTTTGTCACGCATGGGCATACAAAGGACATTGTGAGTCTTGTAGCCGCTCTTCCGGTCGATCTCGGGGTTGAACCGGGGATCACGATAGGCGTCGGTGATGTTCACGGTCTCACCGGTCTTTGCGACGTAGCCTGCGAGCCCTTTCCCAATCGGGAGGCGGATCTCCACCATGTCTTTGCCTTGCGCTGCCTTCGACCAGAGCTCATGGTTCGGCTCATCGACCAGGTACAGAGTCCCCCGATCAGCTTTGATGCTGTGCGCCGCAGCGTCAAGAATGATCACCAACAGCTTGTCAATGTCAATCGTGGAATTGACGATCTTGCTTGCTTCAATCAGGAGATTGAGCTTTTCCATCTTTGCCCGTGAGGCCAAGGCATGCCGTTCGAGTTCCCGGACGAATGTCTGGTCCATTGTCCGGAGGCGGATTGCGAGGTTCTTCAGGAGGTTGAATGTGAAGGCGTCGCTTTCCTTGATGAGGGATCGGAAATCGGAAGCACTGAAGCTGACGATAGCCGTGTTATCCAGCGCCTCCGCGCGTGCCGAGCGGGGAAGGCCGTCGATGATTGACAATTCACCAAAGAAATCTCCTTCATGCAACACTGCGAGCAGCGATTCATTGCCGTATTTTGTATATTTCTTAATGCTGACCCTCCCCTCCGCAATCAGGTAGAGGTCGCGCCCCCGGGTTGATTCGTCAAAAATAATCTCGCCGGCCTTAAAACGCCCGACAGTTAGCTTGGGGATGGTTGCTGTGAAGCTTCGCTTGCTGACGTTGGTGAAAAGTATGTTGCGGCGAAGCCGGGCGAGAAGATCATCAGTGATTACGGGTCGTCGGCGGGGGGGCTTGAGCGTGGTAACGAGCGCTCGAGACACCGTTGTTGGCCGATGTGATGAAGGGGAAGTCTTTCTGGTGTTCTTGGGTTTCATCCAGTGCCGAAGCCTGACAGAAGGAGATGCCGTGTGTGTTCCCCGAACGACACGAGGGTGGGAGCGAAGAGCCCGAGTAATCTGTTTGTTGCCAAGGTCGTGCAACAAGTGTATCGCGCTTTCGTGGTATAATAGGGAAAACGTGTCCGAGAGTCAAGAATCCAGCGCCAGGAACTAACCGTATCTCCATGTCGACCGAAGTGATTTTGCAGACATATCATCTCAGCAAGCGCTACAAGAACCGTTGGGCGGTGAAGGACGTGAACCTGTACGTCCATCGCGGCGATGTGTTCGGGTTCCTCGGGCCCAACGGTGCCGGCAAAAGCACGCTGATACGGATGCTTCTCTCGCTCATCACTCCAACAGAAGGACATGTTGAATTGTTCGGCAGTCGCCTCCGCGGCCATCGTCGTGCTGTTCTCTCTCGTGTCGGTGGACTCGTGGAACGGGCGGACTTCTATCTCTATCTCTCTGCAAAGCGAAATCTGGAGGTCGTAGCATCAATGAGAGGCGGTGTGCCACGCCATGCGATTGACGAAGTACTTGAGATTGTGGGGCTCACAGATCGGGGCGGGGATCGCGTGAAAACCTATTCCCACGGAATGAAACAGCGGCTTGGTATCGCTCAGGCACTGCTCGGGGACCCGGAGTTCATCATCCTTGACGAGCCAACCACGGGGCTCGACCCACAAGGAATCAAAGAGGTTCGGGAGCTCATTCGGAAACTCTCCACCGAACGCGGCATCACGATCTTCCTTTCCTCCCATCTCCTTAGCGAAATCGAACAGACAGCAACCAGCATGGCCGTTATCAATGCAGGCACTCTTGTTGTGCAGGGGAGAGTGGAGGAGTTGCTCACGTCAGGTGAGAATATCGTTCGGGTGGATGCGCGGCCTTCCGAAATAGCAAAACAGGTGATTGACCGGCAGCCATACGTCCTGGGTATTTCGGCAACCAACGGCACATTTACGGTGAAGATGCCGTTGGAAAAAGCTGCCTCTCTGAACGCGGCACTGGTTCACGCAGGCATCGAGGTCCACTCGCTTGTCCCACGCAGAAGTCTTGAAGAGTATTTTCTCTCCATCACCGAAGGGGCGTCTGACACTCTTCCGGGGCGAAAACCCTGATGCAACCCGCCGTTGCCTTTCTTCATACATACTCGATCAACCCTTCGATGCTCTCGATACTGAAGAACGAATTGCTCAAGACCTATTTCAAATGGCGGACCTACATCGGTTTCATCGCCATTCTCATCCTGGTCCCTTTGGTGGAAATAGCCTTGAAACTGGAAGGGGGCTCGATGATCAAGGGGATGACCCGGAGTCTGGAGAAGGACTTCTTTTTTGTCGGAAATCTCTTCAACGGGTACTTTGTCACACAGCTAATCATGAACAGCCTCTGGGTACACATCCCCTTTCTTATCAGTCTTGTTGCGGGAGACCAGCTCGCAGGTGAAGCGACCGGTGGGACATTCCGGCTCATCCTCATCCGGCCTGTTTCGCGCTCGCGGATCCTTTTTGCCAAATACCTTACTACACTTTTTTATGCTTTCTCTCTCGTGGCGTTTCTGGCGGCCCTCAGTCTCGGTCTCGGCGTAGCGATGTTTGGAGTGGGCGATCTGCTTGTTGCGGGGAGGGAGTTGGCGATCATCTCCCAGCATGAAGCGCTTGGCCGGATGTGCCTTGCCTTCGGCCTTGCAATCTGGAGCATGTGGTGCGTAGCGTCGCTGGCATTTCTCTTCTCCTCGTTTGTTGAGAACGCGATCGGCCCCATCATCGGGACAATGACGGTGATGGTTGTCTTCCTCGTTATCTCCAATATGCCGACATCGTTCTTTGTCCCTGTGAAGCCCTACTTGTTTACCACCTATCTCAATGTCTGGCAGAAAGCACTCGAAGCATCGATTCCCTGGGAGACGATCCTCCATCATGTGGTGATCCTCGGATGCTTCAGCGTTGGATTTTACGTGGCAACTTGGTATATTTTCGTCAAGAAAGACATCGTCAGTTGATTCTTGTTGCATTCCTCATAACTCGACATAGCGTCGAGGTCTCCTGCCGCTACAACGGCACAGATATTCCCCCGATCTCCTGAATTTGCTGCGAAAGGAAACCTCTATGGATCTGACACGCATTCAACAGGCTCTCCGCGAACGGAAACTGGGTGGATGGCTTCTCTGCGATTTCCACAACCGCGACCATCTCTCGCTCCGTATCCTTGGACTCGACCCGAACAAACTGACAAGCCGTCGGTGGTTCTACTTCATCCCTGCAAAAGGGGAACCGCGAAAGCTGGTGCACAGTGTTGAGAAGTTCAAGCTCGAATCCCTCCCCGGCTCGAAGGTGGTTTACCTGCCATGGGAGCAGTTGCACGCATCGCTCAAGAAGATCCTCGGCAGCCCGAAAAAGATTGCGATGCAGTATTCACCGAAGAACAACATCCCGTATGTCTCAATGGTGGATGCGGGAATCGTGGAGCTGGTGAGAAGTTTCGGCCACAAGGTGGTGTCTTCTGCCGATCTCGTGCAGCTTTTCGAGGCGTTGATCGGTGAAGAAGGGTATCGTTTGCACAAGGAGGCGGGCATCATTGTCGATAAGATACGGGCTGAGGCGTTTGGACAGATTCGAAGCGCGGTTGCATCGAACAACGGGATGACGGAATACGACGTCCAGCAATTCATCATGCGGCGGTTCAAGGAAGAGGGTCTGGTGACTGCTGATCCGCCGATCGTTGGGACGAACGACCATCCGGCTGACCCGCATTTCGAATCGACACCGCAGAATGCGCGGCCCTTTAAGCACGGGGACACAGTTCTCATCGACCTCTGGGCAAAGAAGAATGTCCCGAGCGGGATCTACTATGATATCACGTGGGTTGGCTATATCGGCAGCGAGCCCGCAAGCAGATACCGGGAGATCTTTGCAACGGTGAAAAACGCACGCAACGCTGCCATCCAGTTTGTAACCGAGAAGTTTGCAAAGGGACGACCGTGCTATGGTTGGGAGGTGGACGATGCGTGTCGCGCCATAGTAAAGAAGGCTGGCTACGCCAAGTATTTTGTCCACCGAACCGGACATTCCATCGGCGAGGAGGTGCACGGGAATGGTGTGAATATTGACAACCTTGAAACCAAGGACGATCGTCAGATCATGCCCGGCAGTTGCTTCTCGATCGAACCTGGAATTTATCTTGAAGGGGAGATGGCCGTCCGGAGCGAGGTGAATATTTTTGTCCGCCACGATGCGGTTCCGGAGGTGACGGGTGAGATGCAGGAAGAATTAGTGAAGATCTGACACGATGGCAAGCAGAGAATGAGTTCCTTCAACCATCTCTTTGACTCGAAAGCTGACATCATTCCCTTACACACTCATCCGAAGGAGTCTTCGTGAGCATTTCCGAACGTCTGCACGAAATCCGGACCGGGTTTGTCCGGACGTTCTGGGTAGCCAACATCCTCGAGCTGTTCGAGCGGTTCGCGTTCTACGGCACCAAGGCTGTTCTTGCTGTATACCTGGCGAACAAGATCGGCCTCGGTGTTGAAACTGCCGGATCGCTTGTTGGCCTTTTCTCCGGTGTAATCTTTTCACTGCCCATTTTGGCCGGTGTGTTTGTGGATCGGTTCGGGTTCAAGAAATCCCTCGCGGCATGTTTCGCATTCTTCACCATCGGCTATTTCCTGATCGGCATTGCGGGGCTCGATGCCGGGCAGGACATTGTGAGTCTCTTTGGCAAGGTTCCCTATGTAACCACGGTGTTGTTGCTTACGGCAATTGGCGGATCGCTGATCAAGCCGTGCATTGTGGGGACGGTTGCCAAGACTTCCCGGCCCGATGTGAAGTCCCTGGGTTTTTCCATCTATTACACACTTGTCAATCTCGGCGGCGCCATCGGGCCGATCCTTGCACTGCAAGTCCGGGAGAACCTCGGGATCGAGTTTGTCCTGGTCATGTCTTCACTGACGTCGCTCGTGTTGGTGCTCGGGACCCTCATCTTTTTCAAGGAGCCGGAAGCGCACGATGGAGAAGTGAAATCAACCAAGACTTTCAACCAGGTGTTCAGCGACATGCTCCTTGTGTTCCGCAACGGTCGTTTCATCAGCTTCCTGGTGATCTTCTCCGGGTTCTGGATCATGTTCTGGCAGATCTTCTATTCGTTCCCCTTCTACATTACCGAGGTCCTAAAGTTCGAGCAATTCGAGTTGTTGGAAACGGTGGACGCGTGGACGATTATTATTGTGAGCGTGCCTGTGACTGCGCTGGTGAAGAAGTGGAGTCCGATCACGGCAATGTCTCTCGGCTTTCTGATTGCAAGTTGCTCGTGGCTTCTGATTGCATCGTCCTCCACCGTCACGATGGCGATCGTTGCCATGGCACTCTTTGCCATTGGTGAAGCAACACAAGCTCCCCGGTTCTATGAGTATGTGAGTGCCCTTGCGCCGAAAGACCAGGTCGGGACGTTCATGGGTTTTGCCTTCCTGCCCGTGGCTATCGGTTCGTTTGTTGCCGGACCTCTCTCGGGATGGTTGGTACAGACCTACATTCGTGATACATTTAACCCGGCCATGATGTGGTACATCCTCGCCGCGATCGGGTTCGGGTCGACCGCGCTGATGGTGTTGTACAATACCATGGTCG
Organism: Bacteroidota bacterium; assembly: GCA_035687895.1. Lineage (GTDB taxonomy): Bacteria > Bacteroidota > Ignavibacteria > UBA10030 > UBA6906 > JAERML01. The sequence goes on from DASRUE010000293.1 coordinate 11,969, forward strand.
CAAAGAAGATCACATCGGCCGGATAATTCTTCTGCTTGCCGTGACACACACATCATCCATTGTCCTGCTACTGGCGCTGCTTTCGGCTCCCGAGGGGAAACCGACGGGAGAGGAGGTGCTCCAGAAGGTCGTCGACCGATTTTCTGCGATCCGTGACTACACGGTGACATTGAATATCGTTGCTGCCATCGAGCGGCTGAATGTCCCCCCCATGCAAATGACGTTGTACTACAAGCAGCCGGACCGGTTTCATTTCGACTCCAATGGTTTCGCACTCCTCCCGCGCGATGGTATGGCGCTCAACCCGGCAAGATTCCTTTCCCGTTATACGGTGATTGCATCCGGCAATGATTCAGTGAACGGAAAACGTTGCACGCGCCTGACTCTCCAGCCGAATGCCGAAAAGGACAAGCTCAGGATCGTTTTTCTCTTCATCGATCCCGACCGGTCCACTATTGAACAGATCGCCGCCCCGCTGTTTGATGGACGGACGATGACCGCTGTGTTTCAGCATCAGCAGCAAAGCGGACACTGGATGCCATCACGGACCACCGTCACGTTCGCATCGACCGAAGAGGATACGACCGAGACCTCGCCGTACGATCAAACCTCCCCCGTGCAAACGCCTCGCCTCCCACGCACGGGCACAATCTCTATCCAGTATTCCGGCTACAGAATCAACACCGGCCTCGCGGATGACGTGTTTGAAAAGAACAACCAACCCTCGAAGGAATGAAGCAAGGCTAGTGCCTGAATTTGGTTCCACGCTTGCAGCGTGCCTGCTCAGTTTGCTCATCCCAATTCTCCCACCGGTAGCTCCATCCTCTCGTGCCGATGCCCGGTTCCATTTCCTTTTTTACCGCGCTTTCGATAGGCAGCGTGGGATGCACCAACTTGTTTAGCAACGAGGTTGGCAGCTGTGTGTATCCATATCGGCCGATGACACCTTCATTCACTTTCACTAGGAAAATGGTTCTCTTGAAGTAGATTCAACCCACCCCCTCTTCCCCTTTCTGTTGGCAGTTCATCCCCACGCCTTCAGAAAGATTCTTCTATACCTCCCTTGACTTTGTGTTAGATATCTATAAATTGTTATTTAGGTATACCTAAATACCATTGCCCTTTGCGTATATGCCGATCTTAAACAAAAGCACCGAAGACTACATAAAGAACATATACAAACTGCAGCGTGAGGGGGAGAAAGTCACTACCTCTGCCCTGGCAATGACCCTCCAGCTTTCCGATCCATCCGTTACGGATATGATCAAGAAGCTATCGGAGAAGGGACTTGTCCGCTACGCGCCGTATCGTGGCGTTGAGCTGACTGCCAGTGGAAGACTGATGGCCCTGAAGATTGTCCGTCGACATAGACTGTGGGAAATGTATCTGATGAAATTCCTTGGCTTCTCATGGGACAAGGTTCATGATGAAGCTGAGAGGCTTGAGCATGTGACCTCCGAGGAAATGGAACAGAAACTGGACGAGGCGTTGGGATTTCCCGCCGCTGATCCACACGGAGACCCGATTCCTGATGCGACGGGCGGCTTGGAACACACAGCATATGCAGCACTGCACGAATTCGGTGTAGGGGACGTGGTCAAGGTGCTGCGCGTAAGTGATGATGACTCACAGATCCTCCAACACGCCACCAAACTTGGCCTCGGTCTGAACAAGAAGCTGACGGTGCGAGAGAAAATGAATTTCGATGGGTCAATGGTGGTGAAAGTGGGGGGGAAGGACCAGTTTATCAGCAGAGAGGTGGCTGGGTCAATCTTTGTCGAACTCGTATAAACTCTCAAAGAGATACGTAGATGGATGGTATGATTAATCCCATGGCTGCATTGTTGGTTGCTATTGCAGGGTTGGCACTGCTCGGCATTGTGCTGTGGCCGAAGCGTGGCCTTGTTGCCCACTGGCAACGTGCGCGACTCAACACAAAGCGCGTCCTCATTGAAGATGCATTGAAACATTTGTACGACTGTGAGTATCGGAAGCTCATCTGTACGCGGCAGAGTATCGCGGGTGCCCTGGGGATATCCGGCGATGATGCAGCGGCACTGCTCCTGAAGTTGGAAACCCACGGCTTGCTGAAGGCGCAGGGTGACGGTTTTCAACTGACAGAGGAGGGGCGCTCATACGCGCTCCGCATCATCAGGGTGCATCGCCTGTGGGAGCGGTACCTCGCGGATGAGACGGGCGTGAAAGAAACCGAGTGGCATGCGGAAGCGGAACGGACTGAACACATGATGACACTCGACCAGGCAGACGCTCTCTCCGCACAGATGGGCAATCCTCGCTTCGATCCCCATGGGGATCCCATCCCGACCACCAGCGGCGACCTTCCGATTCCACGCGGGTATTCGTTGACGCACCTTCCTTCCGGAGAACGTGGACAGATTGTTCACATTGAAGATGAGCCCGACGCCGTTTATGCGCAGTTGGTAGCGCAGGGATTGTATCCTGGCGTCAGGATCAGGGTGCTTGAGAAAGGAGACGATAAGATCCGGTTTGAGGCTGATGGAGCCGAGAATGTTCTGGCGCCTGTTGTCGCATCAAATGTCACCGTTGTTCCCTTGCCGGCGGAAGCGCCGATTGAGGGACCTCACGAATCACTCGTGGCATTGAATCCAGGCGAATCGGGGCGTGTTACCGGGATCTCCCACGCCTGTCGGGGGCAGCAACGGAGACGCCTTATGGACCTCGGGATCATTCCGGGAACGTTGGTCACCGCAGAGATGCGAAGCGCCAGCGGTGACCCGACAGCGTACGTAATCAGAGGCGCAACGATAGCGTTGAGGAGCGCGCAAGCCCGGATGGTACACATCCAACGTGAAAAGGAGACTATTCAATGACAACGCAAGTACATCCATCATGTGAGACGTGCCCGGTTCACAACCTGGGGAACCTCATCAAACTGGGTGTCGACATGAAGGGTTCGGACTATGTCATTGCACTGGCCGGCAATCCTAACACAGGCAAGAGTACGGTGTTCAATGCGCTGACTGGTCTGCATCAACACACAGGGAATTGGCCCGGCAAGACAGTGGTCCGGGCAGAAGGGGGATTCTTGTTTGCCGGGAAACGCTACAAAGTTGTTGACCTGCCGGGTGCGTACTCGTTGCTTTCGACCAGCACTGACGAGGATGTTGCCCGCAACTTCATCCTCTTTGGGCAGCCCGATGTCACGGTGATTGTCGTCGACGCGACACGACTCGAGCGCAATCTCAACCTGGTATTACAGGTGCTGGAAATAACGGACCGGGCGGTGGTGTGTCTCAACCTGACGGACGAGGCAGAACGGCACGGGATCAGGGTGGACGAACGCCTGCTGACAAAGGAATTGGGTGTTCCGGTGATCCCGACTGCTGCCAGGCAGGATATTGGCATACAGGAACTGCTACAGGCAATCAATGATGTGGCGACCGGAGTGTTTGTTTGTAAGCCATGGCGGATCAAGAGTCGTTCGAGCGCACTGGAACGAGCGATCGATGATCTGGCGACGAAGGTAGCAGCTCAGTTTCCGGGTCTCTCGAATGCGCGATGGGTTGCGCTCAGGCTTCTTGACGGCGACGCCCGCATCATCGAAGCCGTGAGGTCGGGGGAGCTTGCGGGGCTCTCGCGCACGGAATCTCAAATTGAACGCGAACCGGTTGGAGAGGGGGCTTTGTCATGACGTACCGAACAACAAACGAGGGAATCCTTGCGCGGGCCAACGCGCTTCGTTGGGATGTGGGGGAGAATTTTCATGATGTGTTGATGGAGACGATCTACACGGATGCCGCCCGTATTGCCGATACGACAGTTATCCGTTCCGGAAGACGCCAGAAATTCAACTGGGACCGGACGCTCGACCGTCTGTTAACGAGTCGGTGGACGGGCTTCCCGACAATGCTTGTGCTGCTCATGGGTGTGTTCTGGATTACCATCGCGGGTGCAAACGTACCTTCGGCACTTCTTGCCGATCTCCTGCTCGACACGGTTCATCCTGCGCTGAAGTCTTTCTCGGCAACTCTCGGCGTTCCATGGTGGATCGACGGGCTTTTGCTGGACGGCGCCTACCTCTCCGCGGGGTGGGTAATCTCCGTAATGCTGCCCCCCATGGCGATCTTCTTTCCGCTGTTTACGCTACTCGAGGATTTTGGTTACCTGCCGCGTGTGGCATTCAATCTGGACAACCTGTTCCGAAAAGCAGGGGCGCACGGGAAACAAGCACTGACAATGAGCATGGGATATGGCTGCAACGCAGCGGGCATTGTTGCGACACGTATCATTGATAGCCCCCGTGAACGACTCATCGCCATCATTACCAACAACTTTGCGCTGTGCAACGGCCGATGGCCCACACAAATTCTGATCGCATCACTCTTCATTGGAGCGCTTGCACCGCCTGCTCTTGCAGGACTTCTTTCTGCTTCTGCCGTCGTTGCGATCGCGCTGCTTGGGATCGCCTTGACCTTCCTCACCTCCTGGTTTCTCTCCCGGACGATGTTGAAGGGAGAGGCTTCGTCATTCAGCCTGGAACTGCCGCCGTACCGCCCACCCAGAATTCTGCAAACACTATATACTTCGCTGATCGATAGGACGATCATTGTCTTGTGGAGAGCGGTCATCTTTGCTGTACCGGCCGGCGTAGTGATCTGGTTACTCGCCAACATCCATGTTGCCGACCTGAGCCTTGCCGAGCACATCATGAACCGGCTTAACCCATTCGGCTTCCTGATTGGACTGAACGGCGTTATACTCCTCGCGTACATTATCGCAATCCCGGCAAACGAGATCGTGATTCCCACGGTGCTCATGCTCACCGTACTAAGCAGCGGAGTGTCTGGTTACGGAGAGGGAGCCGGCGTGCTGTTTGAGCTGGAGGATAACATGCAGTATCTGTCCGTGTTTCATGCCGGGGGCTGGTCGTTGCTCACGGCGGTCAACCTGATGCTGTTCAGTCTCGTCCACAATCCTTGTTCGACCACGATCTATACAATCTATAAAGAGACGCGAAGCGCAAAATGGACAACGATGGCGGCATTGTTGCCTGTTGCCATGGGCTTCACACTCTGTTTTTTTGTTGCACAAATCTGGCGGTTGATTGCCGGGTAGTTTCAAGGCGATTCTCGCAAATGAATTACATTACATTGCTTGGTTCGGCGATTTTCATGCCGGTGGTCATGCTCGCCCAGGATGTATCGGGGAATGAATTTTCTGAGGCGATCGAGGATAACTCGTTCTTCATTGAAGAGGCGTTTAATCAGGAGCGGGGAATAGTTCAGCACATCTCCACGTTGATCTACTTTAGGTCTCCGTCTCAGGATCTTATGTATGGGTTGACGCAGGAGTGGCCCCTCTGGTCGCAAACACACCAGTTGAGTTTCACTATTCCGTATATGTCCTTAGCAGGAGGAACCCTTGCTGGAGTAGGTGATATCCTCATCAACTATCGGTATCAGCTGACGGATTCCCGGGCCTGGGCAACTGCTGCTCCCCGCCTCTCGTTCCTGCTGCCGACAGGGAGGAGGGAGGAAGAACTCGGCTCTGATGTGGTGGGCCTGCAACTGAACCTGCCGGTTAGCAAACGCCTCTCCGAAGCAGTGATTGCTCACGCCAATGCGGGTGTTACGATATTGCCCGGAGTTGATGGGACGGAGCGGTCAGGAGCTCCTGTAGAGAAAACCATTGTTTCATACATTGTGGGAGGAAGCGTGATCCTCCTAGCAGAACAGTGGATCAACTTCCTACTGGAAGGAAATGTGGTTTTCCAGGGCAACCTGGTGGATGGTGAGGTAGTACACTCGACGGAACATGTAGTGAGTCCGGGAATCCGGATGGCATTTGACATCGGGAGTCTTCAGATTGTACCGGGGCTTGGCATTCCGTTCAGCATTGTCGATGGGGCAACGCAGGCAGGGATGTTCCTTTATCTTTCATTTGAGCACCCCTTCTAAGAAACGTCCGACATCGTGCTACCATCCACAGTTGACAAAGCGGCAGGATTTTCCTTCCCTTAACATATCACCAACTACCTTTTTCATCTCCGTACCCGTCACTCCCAATGCGCTTGATAACCATGCGCCGACTCATCCTCGTTACCAGTCTTCTCAAACTCATCTCATCAGGTTTTCCTTTCCATTCCATTGAGTTATACGCGCAAACCTATCCATTCAGACACTATTCCACGGCAAACGGATTGGTACACAGCGACGTCCGGAGTATTTATCAGGATACACGTGGGTACCTCTGGTTTGGGACCGAAGGAGGTCTGAATCGGTACGATGGCAGCACGTTTCAAGAGTATCTCTCCGGAGGCGCACACAAATCTGCAGTCTACGCAATCCACGAGAGCGATGATGGAACACTCTGGTTCGGGACATACGGGAATGGTTTGGCGATGGTCCGCCCAAGGGACACGAGCTTCACCTGGCTCACCGAACAGAGTGGAGCGCTTCCAGGAAACACTGTTACTGCTCTGTTGGAAGATCGTGGACAGAATCTTTGGATTGGTACCGACAATGGCATTTGTGTTTACCGGTCGGACGGCCGCCAGCAACGGTATCATGATGAGTTCCCGGGTCTGGGTGAAATTTATGGGATTGCGAGAGAGCCGGACGGAACTCTCTGGGTAGCTGCGCACAGCGGGCTCTTTCGATGCACGATCAACTCAAGTTGGGGACTGACGTCAGCGAAAGTTCTTGACAAATCCACCCGCTCGGTTCTGCTGTGTAAGAACGGGAGTGTGGTAGCCGGTACTTCAGGTGGTGGCAACGATAGATTCGGGATTGTCTGCAGGGTCACTCCGGCAGGGATCGATACCCTTGTCTCCTACCAGACGGCTGGAAAACTTATCAAGGCCGAGAGCTTGTTTGAAGATGCCGACTCTACCCTGTGGGTAGGGACCGGGTACGGAGTCTATCTCTTGCGTGATGGCCGCGTGACCCACCTCGACACTGACAATGGTCTCTGGGACGAGAACATCTATACTATCACGCAGGATCGCGAAGGAACCATGTGGTTCGGGACGGGGAACGGTGTAATGAAGCTGGGGACCCCACGATTTCTGAACTATGGGATGAGAGAAGGCCTGAGCAGTTACGTGATACTCGCAATGTTGGAGGATTACAAGAAGAATATTTGGCTTGGCCTATACAACAGCCTCACACGCCTCGATCTCAACGGCGTTATCACAACATGGGATGAGACCACAGGGCTCGTTCATCACACGGTACGATCCATTGCGGAAGATCAGAGTGGACAAATCTGGGTGAGCACTCCGTTGGGTGTGAGCGTTATTTCTTCAACCGGTGTGCACACGACGGGAATTGCAGAACTTGGACAAGGCATGGACGTCTGGAATATCTGCCCTGCAAACGACGGTGGCTACTGGTTTGGCGCACATGGTGGACTGTTCAAGGTGAGGAATGAGAAGGTTGTTTCCACCATAAGTAGCGGGCTTCTCCGTGGTGTTGCTCAGCCCCTCTTGGTCGATCGTTCCGGTACGTTGTGGTTCACCGATAGAGGACCCGGCCTTCGGTTTCTTAAGGATGGCAAACTCGATTCTCTCATGGTCAACGACGGGCTCCGACGCATCCATTGTGCATTTGAGGATAGGGTCGGGGTCATCTGGATTGGAAGTGATGGTGGTTGCACGCGCTTGGTTAACGGCTCGTTGACAACGCCTCCGTTTTCTCACCCTTCTCTTGACAGCAGTGCCGTGTACCTGATAATGCAGGATAGTCTCGATCACCTCTGGTTTGGAACGGAACACGGGGCGTTTGAATGGACAGGAACTGTCCTTCATCAGTTTAGCGCTGCGGATGGTATGGCGGCAGACGTAGTACAGGCCGGGCTCGTTGCAAAAAACGGCGAGGTGTGGTTCGGTACTCGTGGCGGTGTGTCGCGCTTGGACCGCGCTTCACGAGCTCATCGTGTCCCTATCCCAGACGTGCTAATAACGTCTGTCTCCGGGAACGATGGTCCCATCGCCGACGCGACTGACATTAACTATGACAATCATTCCCTCGTATTTGCATTCAATGCACTCAGTTTCGTGAATGAATCCGCAATGCGTTTCCAATGGATGGTACGTGGATTTGACAGGGATTGGCTTTCGCCGCAGTTTCACCGAGAGGTGCGCTACACCAATTTGCCACCCGGCGCATATGTGTTTGCAGTTCGAGCAGCAAACAGGAATGGCGAATGGTCGTCCCCGGTGAAATTCCCTTTTGCCATCAGTCCCCCCTTCTGGCAGAAATGGTGGTTCATCGTCCTTTGTATAGCTGGCGTTGTATCATTGCTGACACTTGCCTACCAGTATCGTGTCAGCCAGCTTTTGAAGATTGAACGGATACGGAGGCGTATTGCGGCTGACTTGCACGATGACATCGCCTCCTCACTTGCAAGCGTGGCTATCTACTCAGATGTCATCCAAAAGCAGTTGCCGGGCGCAACCGGTGAAGTGGGCGAGTTGCTGGTCCGCATCCGCGATTTGTCACGGGAGGTCATGGAAAACATTGGCCTCACAGTGTGGGCAGTCGACCCGCGGAAGGATCAGCTCGGGGAAGTATTCCAGTACTTTCAACGGTATGCAACCCAGTTGTGCGCAGCCAGGGGTATTGCGTTCCAGGGCCGGATGCCGGAAGGAGCAAGACCGCTTGCGCTGTCGCCGGACAATCGCAGAACACTCTTCCTCATTCTGAAGGAGGGGCTGAATAACATCGTTCGCCACTCGGGATGTACGACGGTGGATTTCTCCTGTGCACAGGTCAGCAATACACTGGAATTGACATTGCAGGATAATGGGAAAGGATTCTCGTCCGACTCGGCGCCTCACGGACACGGGCTATCCAACATGCTGGCACGCGCCACATCGATAGGGGCGTCGTTGAACATTGAATCTGCACCGGGGAAAGGTACAGTGCTACGACTGAAAATGAGAATGGCATAAGTATGCTATGGATATGAACAGAAGAACTCCCTACGTTTCAAGGGCAGAGATATGCACAAGGTGAATATGCCGGAAGTCGCTGTAGCAATTGTGGAAGACCATCAGGATTTACGTGCCAGTCTTGCGCTCATCCTACGGGCAAGCCCCGGCTATCGGTGCGTTGGCGCCTATGAGCGTTGCGAGACATTGCTGGATGATCTTGAATCCATCCAGCCGCATGTCATTCTGATGGATATTGCGTTGCCCGGCATCTCTGGTATTGAGGGGGTCAAGCGCGTAAAGTCCATGAATCTCGACGCGAAGATCCTGATGCTGACCATCTATGAGGATGACGCGCACTTGTTCCAGGCGATTTGTGCAGGCGCGAACGGATATCTGCTTAAACGCTCATCACCACTGGAAATCCTGCAGGCAATCGATTCGGTGGTGACGGGCGGAGTTCCCATGACGGCGAGTATTGCCGGACAGGTGATTGAAATGTTCCGCGACTTTGCACCAAAGTCCGCCGAGTGTGAGAATCTGACACCGCGCGAGCACGAACTACTGAAGTCATTGACCGAAGGCCTGGATTATAAGCAGATTGCCGAGCGCCATTTCATCAGCATTGACACTGTTCGCGGCCACATCCGCCACATCTACGAAAAGCTGCACGTCCACTCCAAATCTGAAGCCGTTTCCAAAGCCTTGCGGCAGCGTTTGGTATAAGTTTCTGCACACCGTTACAGGTCCCTTGCCTCCGCATCTCATCCCCCCAGTCTCACGCCACCCGAGGGAAATAGCATATCGGTGCTATTGTCGTAGTACGCCCAACCCCTTAGATTTCCATCCAACGCTACATCCACTTCCTTAATTTTCAAGATGGGTCAGCATGCACAGCCATCGGTTTTCGTTAATGAAGGTCAGCGCCTTCGCTTCTCTGTTTTTCCTCATTCTCTTCAGCGTTCCCCTCGCAGCATTCGCCCAGTCTGGCTGGGTTTCCCGCCAGAGCAACACCCGTAATGGGTTGCTTGCGATCGACTATTATCCCTCCGACCCACACGAGCTGGTAGCGGTTGGGGGGAACTACGTGATCCGTCGCTCGACTGACAGCGGCATGACATGGCATGAGGGGATCGATCCATTCTATTTCTTCGACATTGCCTTCACTGATACAGGCGCGTCCTCTGCGGCAGTGGCAGTTGGCGCTCAAGGGAGAATCCTGCGCTCGATAAACAACGGTGCTGCATGGCAGACAAGATCAAGTCCCACAACCCGCACTCTCCACGATGTTGATTTCCCCACGCCGTCCGTGGGCTATGCGGTGGGAGACCTTGGGACAGTCATTAAATCGACCGACAACGGATCGGCCTGGACCAGCGGCGGGGTCGTCTCGCCGTTCGATCTTTACGGAGTGTCATTTGCCGATTCCAACACTGGAACAGTCGTCGGAGCGAACGGAGCGATCTGGCGTACAACAACCGGCGGCGCGGCGTGGATTGCGCAGAGCAGCGGGACTCCGCTCAAGCTGAACAGT
>DASRUE010000294.1:0-18716 GCA_035687895.1 Bacteroidota bacterium
TCGGACATTGAGCACGCATAGGAAATCCGCAGGCAACGGTCATCCCCAAACGCCGAACCAGGCATGGCGCCGACGTGATGATGTTCGAGAAGGTATTGCGCAAGCCCATCCGAATTAATAACGCGTTGCTCTTTGAATTTCCTTCCGTAGAACTTCTCCACCCCAAAGAAGGCATAGAATGCCCCTCTAGGTGTGGCCACGTCCACATCGCGGATTGCAGAGAGAGACTTGACAACGTATTCCCTCCGCCGATCAAACTCAGCCACCATCGCATCGAGGTCATTAGTTGAGCCGCTTAATGCGGCCACGGTCGCTTTTTGTGCAATCGAGTTGGCGTTAGAAGTGAGCTGACTTTGAAACTTTGCCGCAGCTTCCAGGACTGCGGGTGGTCCCCCCATGTACCCGATGCGCCAGCCGGTCATCGAGAATGCCTTGGAGACGCCGTTAACTGTGATGACATGGTCTTTCACTTTCTTCACCGCACCTATACTGAAGTGCCGGTGGCCATCATAGATCACTTTCTCGTAGATCTCGTCAGTGATGACGAAGATGCCAGTCTCATGCACGATCGATGCAATATCCTCGAGCAGACTGCGGCTGTAGACGGCGCCCGTGGGGTTGTTGGGAGAATTGAGAATCAGTGCTTTGGTTTTCGGGGAGATGGCCCGCCGGATGCTGCGTGGGTCCGGTTGGAACCGGTGTTCGAGTGTGGTCTTCACAACGACAGGGACGGCGTCCACCAGCTTCACCATCTCGGGGTAACTCACCCAGTACGGACTGACCATGACAACTTCATCGCCTTTGTTGCATACTGCCTGGAGGGCGCTGTAGATGGATTGTTTTGCCCCGTTGGAGACGAGGATCTGGTCGGGTTCGAAGTGGAGATCGTTGTCGAGAGCGAACTTCCTGATGATGGCTTGAATGAGATCCGGCGAGCCCTGGTTGGCAGTGTACTTTGTGAAATTTGCTTCGATGGCCTTGATGGCCGCTTCTTTCACATGACGCGGGGTGGGAAAATCCGGCTCGCCGGCTGTCAGGCTCACCACATCGATGCCGGAGTCCTTCATGCGCTTTGCCTTTGCGGCAATTGCGAGCGTCTGGGATTCTTCTCCCCGTCGAATCTTACGTGATAATGTCAGCATGAAAGAACAGTTACCGCCTTGAAAGAGACTTTACCTTTGCAATGAGACGTCGCCGCACACTTGCGGGAACGAAATCCGACACATCACCTCCGAGTCGGGCAATCTCTCGCACAATCGACGAGTTGAGATATGTGAAGCGTTCGTCAGGAACCAGGAACACCGTATCGATGGTACTGTTCATTTTACGATTGGTCAGGGCCATCTGGAACTCAAACTCAAAATCGGAAACAGCGCGCAGGCCGCGAATGATCGCAGTTGCCTTTTTCCGGACAACATACTCTACGAGGAGTCCGTCGAAGATATCCACTGTGACGCGTATGTTCTTTCTGAACACCTCTCTGATCATTGTCACCCGTTCTTCCCCGGAAAAGAGAGGGGCCTTTGACGAGTTACGCGCAACCAGCACAATGATTTTGTCAAACAGCTTCGTTCCCCGGTGGATCACGTCCAGGTGTCCAAAGGTGATAGGATCGAAGGTGCCCGGGTACACGGCAATGCGCTTCGTCATGAGACTGGTTCCTCGGGTCGGGGGTGCCGGAAAAAAGTCACCATTGTCTGGCCAAACTTTTTCTCCGGTCCCGCGTGATACTGAGCCGTGCTGATGAAGTGCAGGTCCGATGCATGTTCGATTAAGAGGTACCCGTGTTTTTGCAACAAGGCCTTTCCGAATACAAGTCCCGGTATCTCCACCGTTTCCTCATATGCATACGGTGGATCGGCGAAAATCAGATCGAACGGTCCGCCTTCGTTCCCGATGTACCGTATCGCATCCATTTCCAGGATCGTTGCTGCTTCTTCGCATCCCAGGGTATCGATGTTTCGCTCGATGCACTCAGCTGCTTCCTCATTGCTCTCCACAAAAGTGACGTGGGCAGCCCCCCGGCTCAATGCTTCGATGCCGAGGTTGCCGCTTCCGGCGAACAGATCCAGAACGTGAGCACCTTCGAGATCGAGGCGGTTCATAAGCATGTTGAAAATCGACTGTTTGACACGGTCAGTGGCAGGTCGGATCGACCGATCGTCCAGCGTTTTAATGGTCCTTCCCTTGTACAGGCCGGTAATTACCCGCATGGGCTAGTCCCGCCGCAAGGCGACACCAACGGCTGATGCGAACCGGTAGGAAGGTACAGAGAGGTGGTCAGCGAGACGCAGGGAATCGGACACTTTTACGTGACGAAGAGGGTTCAGCGCCTCGACCAGAAGCGAGGATCCCCGGCGGATTTGGACGAGGAGGTCTTTGTCGAGAAAAGGACCGTACACCGTGATCGAGTAGATACCTTTGGTCTCACGTGACAGCAGGCCGATCTGCTCAACAATCTCCTTGTTCGATTGTACCACGGAATAACTGTACGATTCCATGTTACCGTTCTTAATCAAACTGACATCGAGACGATTCTCTTTCACACCGACGAGGGCGAGGTACTTTCTGTTCGTGTCAGGATAATTGACCCGAAGCGCAGTGTCAGCACTGAAGTGGTCCACATCGAGGACGTGCAGCGTCAGCCCCATTTGTTGGACCGCCTGTTGAACGAGATATACATCGTGGCGCTGGACGGAAACGCTCAGGACCTCATTCCATCCATCCGCAGGACGCTGCGTCAGAACATGTACATCCGTGACGAACTCCTTGGATGAGAGTTCCGGGAAAAATTGGCTAAGTTCCCAGTTGATATGCTCATTGATCTGAATGCGCGAGAGCCCGTCATCCATGGGGATCGAATTGAGGAACATATCCGCTGTGTCGAGAGAGACAGAGACTTTGCGAGACCGTGAGCGGTTGACTTTCATGAACGCCGTCAGGTACTCGATAAACCTGGTTGTGCCCTGTCCGTTATGTCCCGCGCTCGTTGGAAGCGTGTTCTCCCATTCATCGATTGCAAGCAGTGTATTGGAAGGTCCGTCCTGCTCGATCTCGACGGCCTGCACACTTTTATCGCTGAGACTGAGACCGAGAACTGTTTCCTTTGCGGCCATCTGAAGGCACCTCGTGAAAGAGTTCAGAAGATATGGGTGAGAAAGAGGAGTGCTGTCTTTGAATCGTCGGTAATATGCACAAAAGGGAAGAGTTAGTCAAGAAAGTAACGCGACTACTTGACTGTAAGAAATGGCTTGATCCGTTCGAGCGTCTTCTTACCGATGCCCTTCACGTTCGTAAGGTCGTCAACGGAGGTATATAATCCATAATCTTCCCGGTAGAGAATGATCCTCTCGGCATAACTCTCGCCGATCCCTGGGAGCCGCATGAGCTGGTCCTTTGTTGCTGTGTTGATGTTGATGCTTGACGGAGGCAAGGTGCTGGAGGTCTTACGTAGTCCTTTATCGTTGCGCTCGGCGCGTGGAACGGGCTTTGGTGTCGGGCTGGACAATGCGGCAAGCTTTTTTGACCGTTCGAGGAAGATGCTATCGGATCGGGAATAGTCGAACTGACCGGCGGGTGCGCCGGCGCGGGAAGTGGACTGATTGTACCACCGGATGCCGAGGCCAATCAGGAAGGTCACCGAGAGAAAGAGAATTACACGAATCTCACTACGCGTAAAGCCGAATGTCTGTTGCAGTGACGTAAAGAAGCGCATCGACGACCCCCGGGAATCTTCCAACAATCAACTGCTCAAGGAACAACTGCGTTCAGTTACCGCGAACGATCAAGAGAATGCGCTCTTCATCCGCTCGAAGAAACTCTTGTCCGAATTTGCGGACTTGTCCCCGTCTTTTGGATTGATGTTTGCTGAGTTTGCGAGGTTCTTTAGTGCCGCCCGCTCCTGGGAATTCAAAGACGTAGGTACCCACACGTTGACCCGAACGAGCTGGTCCCCGCGGCCGTAGCTGTTCAAGTGGGGGATTCCCTTCTCCCGCATTCGAAGGATGCGTCCCGATTGTGTCCCCGGCTCGATCTTCAACTTGGCCCGACCGGTGAGCGTCGGGACTTCCACGTCGGCCCCGAGTGCCGCTTCGGGAAAACTGATGAGCAGGTCCAAAATGACATCGTCACTGTTGCGCGTCAGGATAGGGTGCGGTTCCTCCTCGATAACAACGATGATGTCCCCCGGAGGACCGCCGCGCTGTCCGGCATTGCCTTGACCACGCAACGGAATGTAATTCCCTTCACTGACACCCGCCGGGACGGTGACCGAGATGACCTGTTCCCCTTGAATGCGGCCTTCGCCGTGACAGGTGGCGCACTTGTCCTGTATGATTTTTCCTTCACCACCGCAGGTGTTGCAACTCGTGATGTTGACGAACTGCCCAAAGACCGAGCGCGATACCTGGCGGAGCTCACCGCTCCCGTTACACGTCGGGCAGGTAACGCGACCTTTGGCCGATTTCGCACCGCTGCCATTGCATGTCCCGCAGGTGTGCCACTTTTTGATTTTGAGTTTCTTCTCGACACCGGCAGCGATTTCTTCAAGCGTCAGCTTGAGCCGTATTTTCAGATCGGATCCTGGCGCACCGCTGCTCGTCCGTTGCCGCTGCCTTCCTCCGCCAAACATATCATCAAAAATCGATCCGCCAAAGCCGCCGCCGAATATATCGCTGAAGGTGTTGAAGATGTCGTTTGGATCGGTGTACTGCCGGAAGTCGGTGCCGCGCAAACCTTCATGACCGAATTGGTCATAGCGCGTCCGCTTGTCAGCGTCACCCAGCACCTCGTATGCTTCGGCTGCCTGCTTGAATTTTTCTTCCGCTTCCTTGTTGCCTGGATTTCGGTCGGGGTGGTACTGCAGCGCGAGCTTTCTGTAAGCCTTTTTGATTTCGTCCTGTGTTGCCTTCCGGTCAACTCCTAGAACGTGATAGTATTCCTGTTTGCTCATGCGCGAGTTTCAGCTCCCTCTGTATTCCCATCCGCGGGAACATTCTCCTGTTCCGGCGGTGTATCCTCCGGACTGGAGACGATCACCTTTGCATGACGAAGGATCTTCTCGTTCAGTTTGTAGCCTCGTTCGACCTCCTCGATCACCGTGTGGGGAGGGACGTCGCTTCTCGGAACTTGCAGCAAGGCGTCGTGGTACTCGACATCGAACGGCTTCCCGACCGACTCGAAAGGAACAAGTCCCCTGGCTTCAAGTCCCTTCATCAACTTCTGAAGAATCAACTCCACTCCCCTGTAGAATCCTTCGGGGTCCTTCTGATCTTTTCCTGATTTCAAGGAACGAACAAGATCTTCAATGATCGGGATGAGAGAGATCAAAAGGCTCTCATTGGCATTGCGGACAATGTTAATGTACTCCGACTCGGTTCGGCGCTTGTAATTGTCGAACTCGGCTGCTTTTCGGAGGAACTGGTCTTTGTGCGTGTCTGCAAGCTCTCGGAGTTCTTCGATTTTCTGGCGGAGCCGGTCGATCCCGGATTCATCCTCGTTTGCTTTCGCCTCCCCCCCCTGTCCTGTGTCGGTTTGCGCGGTCGGTTGAAGTTCCTCGGGTAGGTTCTTATCTTCAGTCATCAGGTTCTGGTTGAATTGGTGAACATCTCTGAAATCGTTCTTGCCACATAATCGATGAGAGGAATCATCCGGGAATAGTGCATCCTCGTGGGGCCGATGACGCCGATTGTTCCGACGACGTCGCCCACATTGTACGTAGACGTTATAACGCTGTATGGTTTCATTTTTTCGTCCTCGTTTTCCTCTCCGATCGTCACACGAATTTCATTCGGTCGGGCCTCGTTCTTCTCCAGGACATGAATGATAATCTCTTCGTTGTTGATTAACTCAATAACACTCCGGAACTCTTTCGGGTTCAGAAACTCGGGCTGGTCCAGAATCCCCTCGGTTCCGGCGATGTGGAGTTTCTCCGACCGATTGGCGACGAACAACTTGTCCACGGAATCAATGAATAATCTAATGAGACCGGTTTCCTCGTTCCGGGCATCCTTTACGCGTTCGACAAAGCTCTCCCGAATCTGCTCAAGCGTCAATCCGCTAAGCCGGTCATTCAAAAATCGACCCAGGTCCTCAAGCCTCTCACGGGGGATTTCACTTGCTACTTCCATCATGATGGTCCGAACCAATCCAGACTTTATGGAGATGATCACCATGATCCGGTTCCCGGTAAGAGGGACCAACTCCATTTTCTCAAACGTTCCGCTGTTCAAATGCGGCGGGGTGACAATACAGAGTTGGTGCGAAATTCTCCCGAGGATTCTGGACGATTCCCTTAAGAGTGCGTCGGTTTCCTCAGCAGAATCAAGGTTTTTGCGTATTGCCTGTTGGTCCTTTTCAGAAAGTTGCTCAATCCGCATCAAGCTGTCGAGATAGAACCTGTACCCCAAATCTGTGGGAACGCGGCCCGCCGAAGTGTGTGGATGATTAATATACCCCATATACTCCAAATCCGACATAACATTACGAATGCTGGCTGAGCTTAGGCCAAGGGCAGCATCATGTCTCTTGGAGATGTATCGTGACCCTATCGGTGTTGCGGTCTCGATAAAGTCGTGGATAACGTACCGGAGAACGGTCCTCTCTCGGTCTGTTAATTCACCCGGCATTCTTGATAATCTCTCGACGGATTCATGATAATTTGTGTTAAATAATAACGATTCCGGCTGCTTTTGTCAAGGTAGTGTGGAGAGTGCTAATTCACTGTCACTCATTCACTCGACAAGACATTAGGTAAGTCAACAGTGACCGCGGCACAGGTTTGAACGATCAATTGATTGTCTATCGAGAATGTTTTATATTTGTGCCCGAAAGATTCCGGATTGAAGTAAACAATGAGCTGGGGCTGTAGCTCAGCTGGGAGAGCGCCTCGTTCGCAACGAGGAGGTCGTCGGTTCGATCCCGATCAGCTCCACAAATCGTGTTATCCGTTAGATGAGTCATACATACCATTGAAGTGGGGTCAAGTCCTGCGCAACCGTAAGTAGCTTAACTCCGCCAGGTCCGGAAGGAAGCAACGGTCGGTTACCCAAAGTGTGACGTGGGGGAGCTTGACCTCATTTTTTTCGCCCGTCAAGGAACCCTGCAGCTAGTTGTGAGAATGTCCCTCCCAGCTGCCATCCAGTTGCAAACCGCACGGATATTTCTTAACTTAGCGATAGGTATTTCAGGGGTTGAATGAGGGAAAGATTTATTACCTCATATATCGTGTCTTGCAAGCAAATCAATGCCATAGGTCCGGTTAACGATGGAGGTGCAATTAACTTCCAGAATGTATCTCCCGGTGTGGCCCGGGAGCCTGCCTGCTTCGTTCCCAACCGATGGCTCTTCAGTAGTAATCCACTTCCTAGTAGAAAGGTTGGAACGATCAGTTCAGTATGAGAAAAGAAATTATCATTAACGCGGCCGCGAACGAAACCCGGATTGCCATTACCGAGGACGGCCGGTTGGCGGAACTCTTTGTCGAGACTGCCAACAAAGAAAAAATGGTCGGTGACATCTATCTGGGCAAGGTGGCCAAGGTGATGCCCGGAATCAAGGCTGCATTCATTGACATCGGTCTGAACCAGGACGGCTTCCTCCATTTCTCCGATATTGGCAATCGGCTGGAGGAGTACTCGGCAATGATAGGTGACGATGACGATGGGGAGGAAGAAGAAGAGACTGAGAAAGCGGCCATTGCTGAACCGGCTGATATAAGCGAGCAAGGTTCAGCTACCACCGAGGTTTCCCGCCCACAGCGACCGCCACCTTCCCATCGTCCCCGCGAACAGCAACGCCCACCGCGAAGAGAAATACAGCTTCAAAAGGGACAGGATATTATTGTCCAGATCACCAAGGAGCCAGTGGGAAAAAAGGGCGTTCGCGTCACCTCGGAGGTCTCACTTGCCGGCCGCTACATTGTCCTCCTTCCCTTTGATGGCAAGATCGGCATCTCCAAGAAGATCAGCAGTTTCAAAGAGAAGCGCCGTCTGCGCAAGATTGTCCAGAGCATACTCCCCGAAGGGTTTGGTGTCATCATCCGGACCGTTGCCGAAGGGAAGGACGATGTCTCATTCCGGAATGATCTTGAAGACCTGATTAAAACTTGGCGTGAGGTCGAGAAAACCGTCAAAACGGAGAAGGCTCCGTGTCTGCTGTATAAGGACATGGCGACGACTTCCAGTGTGATCCGTGATCTTTTCTCCAACGAGGTATCCCGGGTTGTCATCGACAGCAGAAAGCTGCACAAAGAGATCAGCGCGTACATCCGGTATACCTCGGCCCATTTGCTGGACAAGATCGAATTGCATAAGGACAAGCAGCCGGTCTTCGACAAATATGGTATTGAAAAGGAAATCGAAACAACCCTCAGTCGCAAGGTCTGGTTGAAGAGTGGAGGATACCTGATCATTGAGCCGACCGAAGCGATGCTGGTGATCGATGTGAACAGCGGGAGGTACGCGGCCAAGAAGGAGCAGGAACAAAATTCTCTCCGCACGGACCTCGAAGCCGCGCGAGAGATCTGTCGTCAACTACGCCTCCGGGATATTGGCGGCATCATCGTTTGCGATTTCATCGATCTTGATGACGAGAGGAACAAGCGAAAGGTGTATGAAGAGCTCAAGAAGGAGTTCCGTAAGGATCGGGCAAAGGTCACGGTGTTGCCCATGACGGAGTTTGGGCTTGTGCAGATTACGCGACAACGTATCCGTCAGTCGATCGTCCATAGCTTTACGGAGGCATGTCCGGCGTGCGGAGGAACAGGTCTTGTGCAGTCGCGCACGACGACACTGAATCAACTGGAGCGTTGGATCCGCAGATTCAAGACAGAAACCCACGAGTCGCGCTTACGACTTCTGGTTAATCCGGAAGTGGCTGCGACGTTGACCGACGGCGTAATGAACCGGCTCCGGAAAATCATGTGGAAGTACTTTGTCCTTATCACGCTCGAAGAAGATACTGCAATACCTGTTGGCGAGTTCCGAGTCATTTCCATCAAACAGGGGAAAGACATCACGGACCAGTTCAAGTAGTCATGTTGAATCACAAGCGAACAGCGTTTCATTCCATTCATCAGCGGCTCGGCGCGAAGATCGTCGAGTTTGCCGGCTATGAGATGCCGGTCCAGTATAATGGCATCATCGACGAACACAAACTTGTGCGCGAACGGGTGGGATTATTCGATGTTTCTCACATGGGCGAAGTGGAAATCTGGGGAAGGGATGCGCTTGAGTTTGTCCAGTGCATCACCGTCAACGATGCTTCCAAACTGACCGAAGGGAAGGTCCAGTACTCTGCAATGTGCTACGACGACGGTGGCATCGTGGATGACCTTCTCGTGTACCACATGGGCGACCACTTCATGCTGGTCCTTAACGCTGCCAACATTGGTAAGGACGTTGAATGGATGCAACGACATACCTCAGGCGACGTGAAGTTGAAGAACAGGAGTGAGGATATATCCTTGCTCGCCATTCAGGGGCCCAATTCGCTGGCAACGTTGCAGAAGCTCACCTCGGCCGACCTGTCAACGATTGCGTACTACAATTTCATCCGGCACAAGCTGGCAGGCGTGGACATGGTAATCTCGCGAACAGGGTACACGGGCGAGCTTGGATTCGAGATCTACTTCCCGTCCGATGTCGCCACGGGCGAGAGAGTATGGAACGCTGTCATGGAGGCGGGAAAAGAATTCGCCATCGGTCCGGTCGGGCTCGGCGCACGGGATACGCTCCGACTCGAGATGGGTTTCTGCCTCTATGGTCACGACATTGATCAAACGACCCACCCTCTTGAAGCTGGTCTCGGTTGGATCACAAAACTCGACAAGGGCGAGTTCATTGGGCGAGAAAGAATCCTAAAAGCGAAGCAGGATGGGCTGGCAAGAATGCTCGTTGGGTTTGCTCTCGACGAGAAGGCGTTCCCCCGGCAGGGGTACAATATTACCTCCAACGGTTCCTCGATCGGGACCGTGACATCAGGAATGTTCTCTCCCATGCTAGACAAGGGGATCGGCATGGGGTATGTGAAGAAGCAATACGCTGCGGCCGGCACGCCGATCCACCTTATGATTCGAAACAAAGAAATCGCCGCGACTGTTGTCCCGGTACCGTTCATCAAGAAATAGCTCTGGCGGAAAAGATTCTATGCGTGTTGACCTCCATTTTACTCCTCATCAGGCAGACGATCTTTCGTTGCGCGACAAGACCGTTGTGGTAGTGGACGTCCTTCGCGCGAGCACATCCATCATTACCGCCCTTCACAACGGCGCCAAGGAGATTATCCCCGTCACCACGGTGGAACGGGCGGTGAAGATCTCAGGCAACCTCTTTGGTGATTATGTCCTGCGCGGTGGCGAACGGAACGGCAGGATCATCGAGGGCTTCAACCTCGGGAACTCTCCGGCGGACTACTCGGAAGATAAGGTGAAAGGCAAGGCGATTATCTTCAGCTCGACCAACGGTTCATTCGCCATCGACAAGGCTCGCTACGCGCTGCATATGGTCGTTTGCGGGTTTGTGAACATCTCGTCTGTTCTTGAATTCCTCGTGCAGAAGAACCGGGATTTCACCGTCGTCTGTGCAGGAAACAACGGGATGTTTTCGCTTGAGGACTCGGTCTGCGCGGGGATGCTCCTCCATAAATTGGATGAGCGCGATGACGTGGAACTGGTCATGGCCGATGCGGCGATTGCTGCCACACTCCTGTACAAGGGGTACAGCAAGAACATTCTGAAAATGATCAAGAACTGCGAGCATGGAAAGTACCTGGCAGAGATCGGCTTTGCTGATGACCTCCCAATCTGCGCAGCGACTGACACCGTGCCGGCGCTGCCACAGTTTGTTGGTAACGTAATCAAGTTGAAATCGGACGCAGAGAAAAAGGAAATCGCCAAAGTTCCACTTGTTTCGTAACAACGGATACTCCTCCTATGGCACGCGACATTCATACTCGGAATGAATTTGGCCCTCCGAAACGGGGCGCGGCACGAACCATGAAGGTTTCCGAACGGAAGAAATCGGTGCTGGCCATTCTTTTGATGGCTGTGGCGGTGTTGATGTTCCTCGCCCTCGTGTCATACGACGCCGGTGATGAAGCCACTGCCGATGTGCGGTTGACCGATCTGATGAAGGTCTTCAGCGCCGATCCGGTTGTTCAGGCCAAAGCAGATACGGCACACAATTGGCTCGGGCTCGTTGGCGCGATCATCTCCGACTTCCTCATCAAGTCCACCATCGGATATAGCGTCTTCTGCGTTCCCGTACTCCTCATGGCGTTCGGATGGACGCTTCTGCGGAAGAGCGACCTGCACCGCCTCGTTGTTATCACCAACTACACAATCATTAGTGCACTACTTGTCTCCACATTCTCCGGATTGGCACGATCGATCCTCGGGCAGGAAAACATCGGCATGCCGTGGAGCGGTGTGGTGGGAGACTTTCTCTCGACGATTCTTGCGCAACTCCTGGGCCGGGCTGGTGGGGCGGTTGTCGTCGTGACTGGCATGCTTGTCGTAGCGGTGCTGGCGCTCGATATCGACCTGCATCTGATTGTGGAGAAAACCAGAGTGTTCGTGCTGCGATGCATGGACTGGGTTTCCCAGAAGAGGGATGCCTGGCGGGCTTCCCGCGCGGCGAGGGCTGATGAACATGAGCCTGTTCGTCCCTCCGTCAAGGCGCCAGTGAAGATCTCACGACCTCCCCTGGAAGAGCCTGTGGTCACCAAGGCCCCGGTCTCAATGAACAGAATACCCGTCTCAACGGAGCTGCGACAGGAGGAGAACGACGAAGGGGAATCATCCATTCCGCAGTTGAGTTCCGCCCGTCAGAAAGAGGTGCGGCTGGAGATTGAGAAGAGGCTGCATGAAGAAGAGGTGAACTTCGATGATCGTCCTGCACCCGACGTTGACGCGGCCACTGTCGAGGAGATTGACTACGTCTTCCCGTCCGTGGAACTGTTGGAAGCACCGCGTCCGGGAAAGGAAGATGTCGACGAAGAGGAGTTGAAAGCAAACGCGGACCTCCTGAGAGATACACTGTCGCAGTTCGATGTCGAAGTGGAAAGTGTGAGCGTCACGCCGGGACCTGTGGTGACACTCTACGAACTTGTTCCGGCGATCGGTGTGAAGATCAGCCGGATTGTCAGTCTCGAGAACGATATTGCTCTTAAGTTGGCGGCAAAGGGAATACGGATCATGGCGCCGATCCCGGGCAAGTCGGCGGTGGGAGTCGAGATCCCAAATCATAATCGCGCACTGGTAACGATCCGGAGTATCATCAATTCCTCAAAGTTCCGCGACTCGTCCGCGCATTTGCCCATCGGCATGGGGAAGACCATTGCGGGGGAAGTGTTTGCGGACGACCTTGCCAAAATGCCCCATCTTCTGATTGCCGGCTCGACAGGCTCTGGCAAGAGCGTCGGCATTAATACAATCCTTGCAAGCCTGCTGTATCGCCTCCATCCCTCGGACCTCAAGCTTGTGATTATTGACCCGAAGAAGATCGAGCTTGCACAATACGCGAAGCTTCGCAGTCATTTCCTGGCTGTCTCTCCAGATGTCGATGAAGACATCATTACCACCCCGCGCAATGCGGTGTTGGCATTGAAGGGTGTGGAGTATGAGATGGAGAAACGGTACGACAGGCTCGCAGCTGCCGGTGTGCGCAACCTTGTGGACTACAACGAACGGGTGAAAAGCGGCCGCGTCAAGAACACCGATACCATCATTCACGCCAAGATGCCATACCTGGTCGTGATCATTGATGAGCTGGCCGACCTGATGATCACTGCCGCACGGGAAGTGGAGGAGCCGATCGCGCGCCTTGCCCAGCTTGCGCGGGCGGTGGGCATTCACCTGATTGTTGCGACACAGCGGCCATCGGTAGACGTTATCACCGGTGTGATCAAGGCGAATTTCCCGGCGCGCATTGCATATCAAGTTGCGTCCAAGACAGATTCCCGGACGATCCTCGACATGAACGGAGCGGAACAACTGCTCGGCAACGGGGACATGCTTTACCTTGCGAGCGGCAGTCCGAAACCCGTCCGTCTGCAGAACGCATTCATTTCCACTGACGAAGTGGATTCGCTGATGGACCATATTGGGAAACAAAAGGGGTACTCGAAATCCTTCACCCTTCCATCCATCGTGGAGAAGAAGAGGAGTGCAGAAGGAAGTGGTGCCGGCGATCGTGATGAACTTTTCGAGGAGGCCGCGCGATTAATCGTCCGTCATCAACAGGGTTCGGTCTCCCTCTTGCAACGACGGCTCAAGGTGGGGTATTCCCGCGCCGCTCGTCTTGTGGATGAACTTGAATCGGCGGGGATTGTGGGACCCTTCGACGGCAGCAAGGCAAGAGAGGTGCTTGTCGATTCAGAGAGTGAATTGGATGTGATACTTAACGGCTAAGGTGCCGAAGGGATAGGTTATGAAACGACTGTTGTTGATGGCGATATTGATGGCGGCATGCGTTGGCATTGTCCACTCCGAAGATTCGGCCCAGGACGTTCTGGAACGTATGAAGAAGAAGTATGACTCCATCTACGATGCCCAGTTCCGGTTCTCGCAGAAGGTGAAGTTCGAGATGGCAAGGACTGAACAACTGGTGAGCGGAACATTGCTGCTGAAGAAGGAGAACAAGTACCGCGTCGAGCTGGAGGAACAAACGATCGTAACCAACGGAGAGACAGTCTGGTCGTACTCCCTGCCGAACAACCAGGTCCTGATCGACCATTTCAAGATGAACGACAGGACATTCTCACCGGAGCGGATTCTCACCGGTGCGCCGGAGGATTTTGCGGCGACAGTTGTGGGGAGGGAAGCACTGGGAAAGAGCTCAGCAATCATCCTCAAGCTGGTGCCGCGCGATGACCAGGCATTTGTGAGAACGATGAGAATCTGGGTTGATGACGGTACGTGGATGATTCGCAGGGTCGAGCTTGTCGATGCCAATGGGAAGGAAACCCAGTACACGGTGAGCGATGTCAAGATCAACATTGGACTCCAGGATTCGCGCTTCACCTACCAGATTCCAGAGGGAGTCGAGGTTGTTGATCTCCGCTAACGCATTTCTGCTCCTCCACGCCTCCAGTACACTGCGGACGGTATGACTCCTCGTTCCCGTACGACCCTCAAGTATCTTCTGAGTGCCTTCCTCACGGTGGTCTTTCTTGTCTTTGCATTTAAAGGAACGGATCTCGACAAGCTCTATCTCTCAATGAAGGGGGCCAACTATTGGTGGATGTTGGTCATGTTTATTTGCCTGATGCTCAGTCACCTGTTTCGTTCCTGGCGCTGGCGCTACCTCCTCGACCCGATCAAACCGAATATCGGGTTGCGGAATCTTTTCTCGGGCTTGATGATTGGCTATCTGGTGAACAACGTGTTGCCTCGCGCCGGTGAGTTGGTTCGCCCATACACCATAGGCAAGCTCGAATCTCTCCCGAAGAGCGCTGCTCTGGGGACCATTGTTGTGGAACGACTGATGGACACCGTGTCGTTTTTATTTCTCGTGGCGATCATCCCGCTGGTGTATTCCGGTCCGCTTGCAGCCACGTTTCCATGGCTCCAGGAAGCGGGAACGATTCTCTCCGTTGCGACCATTGCATTCCTTCTTGTGATTGTCACTTTGATGATGCGACGGGATTGGACGGATGGCTTATTGCGCATGCTGGGGAGGATCCTTCCCGCGTCGTTCTCCCGAAGGCTTGATACAATCACGCATTCCTTCCTGGACGGGTTTCTCTTTCTGAAGCACCCGCGAAATTTTGTAAGCATTCTGGTCCTCAGTATCCTGATTTGGACTCTGTATGTCATGATGATCTATGTTTCTTTTTTCGCATTTCACCTTCAGCAGCTCGGATTAGGCGCTGCAATCGTTGTGCAGGCGATTTCCAGCATTGGGGTGGCAATTCCCACACCCGGTGCCACAGGAGGATACCATTGGTTTACGTCGCAGACTCTGACACGCTTGTTTTTCGTTCCCGATGAAGTCGCATTGAGTTTTGCAACAGTCACTCACGCCGTAGGGTATATCGGTGTTACGGTATTCGGTCTTTACTTCTTCCTTAAGGACCATATCAATGTGAGGGAAGCGGTAAGCGATACCCCTGGTGAAAGGAAAGGAGGAGGTTCATAACGTTCATGGGGGTCGGCGCGCTTCAGGTGGCATTCGCGGTTGCTGCGCTTGCACAACAAGACTTTCCCGCGGCGCGTGAGCGCGCACCTGTCGCGATGCAAAGTGCCTCAGGGAATCCCGTTCTCTCCCCTCGATGGGGATTCTCGGGTGGGATGGGTGTGGAGTATGTGAATGCCCCGGACATCGTGGACTACATCAATAGTGTGGTTGGCCCCGGTGGCCGGGTTCCCGATTTCAAGACTGGCGTTCAGTTCTTTGTGGCGGCAACAATCCCTGTGGCGGACGAATGGACATTGAAACTCGAATATGCGTATCTACTTTTGTCGTTCTATTCGCCCGGGACGTTTGGTGTTACAGATTTTACATGCGCCGTTCATATGCCAACCCTGCTTGTGCAATATGTTCTGGCTGAGGAGGGTGTCTACAATGTCAAGGCGGGTGCTGGAATGGGATATCACTTCGGTTCGTTGACGGAGGAGTCGCCACAAGTCAGCGGCAGGTGGACCGGCAAGGGGATTGGGACGATCCTTGACCTGGAGGCGAACACGGCATTTTCTGAAGACTTCTTTGGCTACCTTGGTGTGGACCTCCGATGGGATTTCATAGGAGATCTTCATCGCTCACGTGTGGGAGGTTCGAGTTCTCTCGTGAAGACCCCATCGCTTTATTTCTTCAGTCTTGGCGCACGACTTGGTTTCACATATTATTTTTCACCTTCTATTTGAAAGGAGATACAATCATGATGTCTGCTCTTCGTGTGTTCGCTGCCTTGCTGGTGATATCGGCATTCACCGTCCCGTTGTCAGCAGCGGCTCAAACAAAACCAAAATACACAGACGAGAAAAAGCCAAAGATGGAAAACGTCAAAGAAGTCGCTGTTATTGAAACGTCGATGGGGACAATCGAGGCCGAGCTCTATCGCGCCGATGCTCCGAAGACCGTCGAGAATTTCGTGAAGCTCGCGGAGAAGAAGTACTTCGATGGCGTGATCTTCCATCGTGTCTCAAAGGGATTTGTCATCCAGGGCGGCGACCCGACGGGAACCGGCTCAGGCGGCAAGAGCATCTGGGGAAAGGAATTTGACGACGAGTTGAACCCCAACACACCCTCGTACAAGGAAGGCTACAAGAAAGGCGTTCTGGCTATGGCAAACCGCGGTCCGAACACTAACACAAGCCAGTTTTTCGTCATGTTGCGCGACATTACTACACTCCCCAAGAACTATACGATTTTCGGAAAGGTGATCAAGGGACAGGGTGTCGTTGACAAAATCGGACAGGTTGATATCACACCCCAGATGGGTCCAACCGACGGCAAGCCAAAGGTTGATATTGTCATGAAGAAGGTCACCATTCGGCGTGAAGGCGGACCGAAGCAGGAAGCCAAGGTGGAAAAGAAGTAGCAGGTTAGGCGCATGGCCAAAGAGTCGTCCTCATACGATGATCTGAAGCGGGCGGTAGCGCGGAAGCAATTCTCGCCGGTATATCTTTTCCATGGTGAGGAGGACTTTCTCGTGGATGAAGCAGTGCAGTCTGTGATAGAGGCCGCACTGACCCCTGAAGAGCGAGGCTTCAATTTGGATGTGTTGTACGGTAGTGATTCTGATGCACGAGAGATAGCCTCGCATGCATCGTCATTTCCCATGATGGCGGAGCGGAGGGTTGTCGTTGTTCGTGAAGTTGATAAGCTTGCCAACCGGGAGCTTCTCGCGCAATACATAGAGAATGCCTCGCCCACCACCAGTATAGTCCTTTTATGTGCCAAGCCCGATCTTCGACGGAAACCCTTTGTGACTGCAAGGAAGCATGGCGTTGTTGTGGAATTCAAGCCGCTGCGCGAGAACGAACTGCCGGCATGGATCAGTGCGAGTGTTGAAAAGCAGGGGAGGGAAATTCAGCCGGAGGCGTCCAAGATGCTTGCTGCATACGTGGGATCGTCGCTGCGTGAGGTACGGAATGAGATCGATAAGCTTTATATATTCATTGGAGACAGGAAGGTAATCACCTCGGACGACGTTCGCGCGGTGGTTGGGGTTTCCAAGGAGTATAACATCTTTGAGCTGCAGAATGCAGTAGGGGTGAAGAACCTTAAACACTCCATGGAGATCATCGAGCGAATGCTCAGTGCAGGTGAATCGGCTGTGTGGATGATTGTGATGCTCACTCGTTTTTTTTCAGCCCTTTGGAAACTGTCCGACCTTCGCCGTCGAGGTGTTCCCCCGCAAGAACAGGCCTCTTCGGTTGGCGTTCATCCCTATTTTCTCAAGGAGTATGTGCAGGCCCTTGAGTTCTACCCTACTCGAGAATTGGAACAGGCCTTTGAAACCATCGCTTTGGCTGACGAAAGGCTCAAATCGACCGGAATGGATGAGAAGATGGTTATGCAGGCCATGATCATCCACCTCGTCCGGCAGAGAGAACTAACCTATGCCTGATACCATCATTGTATCCCTGGAACATTTGGCGGCCGAATGAGTGTAACGGGTGGCCTTTCGAGGAAAACGGCTCCTCTGCAGGAGCTAAGCGATGAAGAATTGATCGGGGAATTCCAGCGTGAGAACGAAGCTGCGTTCACGCTCCTCGTTGGGCGATACAAGGATCCCCTGACTAACTTCACCTTCCGATACATCGGGGATTGGGATGAGTGCAACGACGTGGTGCAGGAGACGTTTGTACGGGTCTTTCGCAGTCGTCACTCCTACAAACCTGTGGCGAAGTTTTCCACGTGGCTTTACACGATTGCCACCAACCTTGCAAAAACGCGGCTTCGACGGCGCAAGATACGTCGGTTTGTTTCGCTCGGTTCCTCGCACTCCGAAGACCCCGAGCCGTTATTTGATATCCCTGATGAGGAGGCTCGTGCGGATCGGCAGCTCGAATCCTCCATGAAGGGCGAGCGGATCCAGAAGGCGCTTGATTCGCTTTCCGACAAGTATCGAGAGGCGGTTGTACTCCGGGATGTGCAAGAGCTTTCGTATGAAGAAATAGCGGCAATCACCGGACTCAATATCGGGACAGTAAAATCACGCATCAACAGAGCGCGCTCCCAGTTGCAGGAGATGTTGAAGGATATATGGGATGATTGATAATGTCTGAAAGGAAGTCCATACAGAGCGAGGCCGAAGAAGGAGGAAAAGTCCGGAAGGAGTTGCAAGATATCCGGAAGGTAAAGGCACCGTGGTATTTTGACGCGGAACTCCAAAGGAGGCTGGCTGATGCACACGGAGGACGCGCAGGTGCCGGCTTTTTCGTTCGCCCGATTCCGGCGTACGCACTCTCATTCGTTTCAGTTGTTGCCCTCGGTATCGTGGGGTACTATGCGCTTCTTCGTCCATCCGATCAGGGAGATACCACACTGCCTGCGAGCGACAGCATTGCTGTTGGTACACAGGATCGAAAAGAGGAACGACCCCAACGGTTTGAGCGAAGACTTCAGCCCATTCTTCCGCCAACACAGGAAACATCGACGCCTTCTTTGAATCAACCACGGCAGGGACCTTCCGCACCATCGAATGATCAAGTAATCGAGTCGGGCGCGATGGAAAAGCCCGCTGCCCTCGACGACAATTCAGGAGGACAG
>DASRUE010000295.1:0-3270 GCA_035687895.1 Bacteroidota bacterium
GTGTCCGGGGAGTGAGTCATGAGGTTCCCCTTTTCATCCCACTTCACTTCTTCGGTTGTACACCATCCAACACCCTGGATGTATCCCCCCTCCACCTGGCCGATATCGATGCCGGGATTCAGTGAGTCTCCGACATCGTGAAGAATGTCTGTCCGGAGGAGAGTGTGTCGGCCGGTGAGGATATCGACAAGGACTTCGGTGACCGCCATGCCGTAGGAAAAGTAATGGAACGGCTTGCCGAATCCTTTTGCCTTATCCCATCCAATGTCGGGTGTCTTGTAAAACCCCGTGGCACTCAGACTCACCTGCTTCAGGTTCATCAACACCATGGCATCCGGGAATGAGAGGGAGCGCTCCGGGTGTGCAGTATCCGCAATGGTATCGTTGCTAATGATAATCGCATTGCTGCGGGTTGGAGCCTCCGGATGCAAGGCAGTCCAATGCTCTGCAAGCGCATCGGCAAAGCGTGCCTTGAGAATGTCCACAGCGTTCTTGACTGCTGCGCCGTTCAGGTCTGTCCCTGCCGATGCCGCGGTGGCAGATGTGTTGGGAACTTTGGATGTGTCCGTGGCATTGACCTTCACCCGGTGGAGCGAAATGCCAAACTCCGCGGCTGCGATTTGCTGGATCTTTGTGTGCAATCCCTGACCCATCTCTGTGCCGCCATGGTTGACGAGGACCGTCCCATCCTTGTACACATTCACCAGCGCCCCCGCCTGGTTCAGGAACGAGGTCGTGAACGAAATGCCGAACTTCACCGGCGTGATGGCGATACCCTTCTTCGTGAACTCATGCTGTTGATTGAACGCGTTCACTTCACGTCTGCGCTTCTCATATTCCGACGATGTCATCAACTGTTCGTAGATAGTCGACAGGCGGTTGTGCTCAATTTTCTGCCCGTAGTGCGTGACGTCCCGAGTGCCGATGCCGTAGAAGTTCCGCCGTCGGATGTCCGCAGCATCCTTCTTCAAGAATCTTGCAACCCGGTCAATGATGGTTTCGATGACTGCCATTCCCTGTGGGCCGCCGAAACCGCGGAATGCCGTGTTCGATGGAAGGTTGGTCTTGTATGCCTGCCCCACCACCGAGAGGTTG
Organism: Bacteroidota bacterium; assembly: GCA_035687895.1. Taxonomy (GTDB): domain Bacteria; phylum Bacteroidota; class Ignavibacteria; order UBA10030; family UBA6906; genus JAERML01. The sequence continues at coordinate 1,096 of DASRUE010000295.1, forward strand.
GGTACGAAGTAGGCATTGTCAACGTGCAGCATCGCGCGCTGAAGGATCGCGAAGGAAAGATCCACTGCGGCTCCGCCATCGCTGTTCAGTTGGAGCTTTGCCGCCAGGAGTGTGCCGTCATCGTCAAACCCGACCTCATACGTTGAAAGGAAGCGGTGACGCTTTCCGGTCATGATCATGTCATCATCGCGGAAAAGCCGGATCTTTACGGGCCGTCCCGTCGCCTTGCAGAGCAAAGCGGCCCAGCAGGCCGTGTGGTTTGCCTGTGTTTCCTTTCCGCCGAACGCGCCTCCCATGCGGCGGACCTCCACCACAACTTCGTGATTGGCGACCCCGAGCAGCTCGGCAATGAGGTGCTGTGTTTCCGAAGGGTGCTGGGTGGAGCTGTACACGTTCATTTCGTTCCCTTCACCCGCGATGCAGAGACACACCTGCGACTCGAGGTACCAGTGTTCCTGGGCGCCGGTCTGCAGCGTGCCATGCAGTACGTGTGGCGCCGTGCGAAGTGCTGTGTCAACGTCGCCCCGCTCGATCTTTGCCGGCGGGCCGAGCAGACTATTTCTGGCAATCGCCGTTTCGAGGTCAAGGATGGTTTCAAGTGGCTCGTACACGATGGCGATGTGACGCTGAGCTTCAAAACATTGCTCCTCGGTTTCTGCCGCGATCAACGCGATTGCCTGGCCGATGAATGTTACGGTATCGACTGCGAGGCACAATTCGTCCTTAACCACTGGCCCCATCTGGTTGTGACCCGGAATGTCTTTGTGACAAAGGACAGCATGGACTCCAGGAATCTTCTTTGCTTCGCTCAGATCAAGTAACTTGATTCTCGCATGCGCGTGCGGGCTGTACACGACCCGTCCGACGAGCAGTTGCTCATTAACAGCGATGTCGTCCACATACACGGCTTCGCCCGTAACGTGCTTCGTAGCTGATTCGTGTGGAATAGTCGTGGTCATTGAGTCGGTCGATTGGCCAGGTGTTCGGCGGTTACGCTGTCACTCCGGTGTTGCCGTTTCTCGTATCGTCCCAGAACTTGAGTAACAAGTTCCTTGCCGCCGCTCGTCTAAACTCTGCGCCCCCCCGGGCATCGGAGATCGGCGTGAACTCACCGTCGATGATTGTCATCGCCTGCTCTATTGTCTCCCGTTCCCATTTCTTTCCAATCAGGAACTGCTCCGCCCCTCGCGCGCGCTTCACTAGCTCAGCCATGCCCCCATACGCGAGCCGGATGGACGCCACCACGTTGTTGTGCGGGTTGAGTTGCAGACGGAAGCCGCCACTGACGGTGGAGATATCGAGATCTTTCCGCTTTGAGACCTTGTATGAGTGAACCAGGGTATTCTGTTGAACCGTTGGAATAATGACGCGTGTTATCAACTCATCCGGCCGCCGTTCGGTTTGCCGGTATCCCTTGAAGAAATCATGGATGGAGATCTCGCGGGTTTCGCTGACGCTCTGGAGAACGATCCGGGCGTTGTACGCCATCAGAACCGGCAGCATGTCACCTATTGGCGAAGCAGTGCCCAGGTTCCCTCCCAGCGTTGCCAGGTTTCTGATTTGAGGTGAGCCAAACACCGCCAGCATGTCGGCGAGAGCGGGAAAGCGGTCATTGACGAGAGGGATGACATCGGTCAGTGTCATGCCGGCACCAAAGGTAATACCGGTCTGATCACTTGTGGTGAAGCGGAGCTCATCGATGCCCGAAAGGTCAATGACATTTGCAAGGAGCTCATGTTTCTTGGTGACCCGGAGTGCAATATCCGTTGCGCCGCAAAAGACCACCGCATCCTGGTGATCCCGCTTCAGCTCAAGTGCCTCCGCGAGAGAGATGGGCCTGAAGTACTCCTGTTGGGCTGTCTTGATGTGAAGGGTCTCGTGTGCAATTGTTCGGAGCAGCTTTACAGTTGCCGCTTCATCAGCAGTGAAGTGGTCGATACGGTTATGAACGCATGCGCGAGCGGCGGCCTCGACGATTGGTCGGTAGCCAGTGCAGCGGCACAGGTTACCCGTGAGAGCATCGTCAATCTCTGCGCGGTCAGGATGATCCCGAGTCTTGTAGAGGGAAAACAAGGACATGATGATTCCCGGCGTGCAGTAGCCGCATTGACTGCCGCCGGTCTCGACCATCGCATCCTGAACCGGATGGAGATTGCCGTCGGGAGATTGGAGGTT
>DASRUE010000296.1:0-2726 GCA_035687895.1 Bacteroidota bacterium
TAGTTTATGTTGTAAAGAAGGGAGACACATTGTGGGATATTGCCCGGGCACATGATGTTCAGGAGTCTGAGTTGAAGAAGTGGAATAGCCTCAAGCGCAATACCATCAAGGTAGGTCAGCAGCTTCGCATTCATACAGACCACTACGCCGCACAGTAAGTAATCAGGCATCCTTCGCATTTCACTTGGTGCGGACGATGGTGAGTTGTTCCTTACGTGGCCACCCCTCGTTGCTCGGTGGTGTCTCACTTTGATTTCGCCTGTGCACAACTGTCACCTTGAGCGGAGTCGAAAGGTGACACATGCTCGTATGACAGGCTTCGACTTCGCTCAGCCTGACGTGGATTCGCAAACTGAGACACTGCCCGTTGCTCACATTTCTTGACTTTCCAGCAAAATCAAGATATATTTCGGAAGACGTAAACCAGTCTTTCACTTTCCGTATCCGAATCCCATCCCGGCATGCGTTTTCCATTACCGCTCGCGGCAATACTTCTTTGTTTTTGCACCGCCGGGTTTCTGCCGGAACATGTCACCGATGAGAGGGATGCATTCGGTCCCCGCAAGATCACCGATGATTCCGACCGGAGTTTCACCACCATTGGGAATATCGGCCTGACCGTGACGAACTTTGGCACTATCGGGACGCGCAACGCCTACTGGCCGAACCAACCTTCCTGTGAATACCCCCGTGGCAGCCGCATTGAGCATCTCTACCAGGGAGGGTTGTGGGTCGGAACCGTTTCACGCGCCTCGGGACAGCAGCTTGTCAGCACTGGCGCTACGGACCGTTCCTCGGCTTCGAGGATCGGTGAGGGGTACGAACTCACATCCGAGTTTGGCTCTGTGATTGTTGAACGGTCGACCCTCTCCGAGTCGCGGTACTTCGATGAGCAGGCAATCAGCCATCAGGATTTTCTTGCCCTGTATTCTGATAGGAATCGCCGCAACCCGACAACCGGTGATACCATCCCCGAGCACACGCCCATGGGCATCAGTGTTCGCCAGGAAAGCTACGCATGGAACTTCCCCTTTGCGGATTTCTTTGTTATCCTCAGCTACACGATTTACAATACCGGCCTGGACACTCTGGATTCCGTCTACGTTGGGTTCTGGAATAACGCCGTTATCCGAAACACGAACAACGTCCGGCCCGGGACACCAGGATATTTCGACCACGGAGGCAACGGGTACCTTGATACGCTACGAGTGGGTTACACATTCGATTTCGACGGCATCCCGACTCCCCCGCCGGCAGATAGTTACCTTGGACTGAAGCTTCTCGGTGCTGTCCCATTCCCGAATGGAGTTGATTCAGTTGCCGATCTCCGGTTGCGATCCTACTACAACGCATGGAAGTTCAGAAGCTCCAGTGGCGATGTAGCGTACTTTTCTCCCGCTGACGATGCAGGGAATATCGGGGGTGCACGCAGCAGATATGACAGGCTTGCATCGTCCCTGGCACCCGACAAGATCGCACCGCTCCGGACTCGTGCAGATAACATGACCACGCTTCTGTCCGCGGGTCCTTTCGCGACACTCCGTCCCGGTGATTCGCTGAACGTCGTGTTCGGTGTGATTGCCGCGCGGAAGTTCGGCACGGGGCCCCCAAATAATGATACGCCAACCCAGAGAAAGTCACTTCTCGTAAATGCCGGGTTCTGCCAGCAGGCGTATGACGGGGAGGATGTCAATGGTAACAACCGGCTTGACCCCGGCGAAGACATCAATGGGAACGGCATACTCGATCATTTCACACTCCCGCAACCTCCTCATCCACCAAAGGTGCGGGCGGAGGTGGATAGTCGTTCCGTGGCGATCTACTGGGACAAGGCAACATCGGAGTACTCTGTTGATCCGATTACACGTGAAATGGACTTCGAAGGATACCGCGTGTACCGGTCCAATGCCGGAGCTGACATTACATCCCCCGAAAACCTGTTGTTGACATTATCGTTGGTGGGTGAGTTCGACGTGCCGGGCAACTCCATTGGATACAACACAGGTTTCGGTGCCGTTGCCCTTGCGGAACCGAAGATTTTTTCCGGCGATTCTGTTGCCTACTGGTACAGGTTCCCGCCACAGGGGGTCTCAGTTCCGCATTTGAACGGCTGGCAGTATCTGTATGGCGTCGCAGCATTCGACAGAGGGGACTCAGCCACCGGAATTGCCTCGCTCCAGAGCAAGACGGAGATCCGCCGGGTGATTCCAGGAACGCCCTCGACATCGGATGCGAGCAAAGAAATCGGCGTCTATCCCAATCCCTATTATGTGAATGCGGTATGGGATGGAACCGGAGAACGAAGTAGAAAAATCTATTTCTACAATCTCCCCGGCCGGTGTGAGATCAGAGTGTACACTCTGGCGGGTGATGTTGTCGCTGACATGGTGCACGATGCGGCCTCGTACGACGGCTCCAACATCCAGTGGTTCCAGCGGTTCGGTGGCTCTCAGACGCAAGTACAGTTTGCAGGAGGGGAACATGCGTGGGACCTCATCACAAAGTTCGACCAGGCGATCGCCACAGGATTGTATCTGTTCAGTGTGAGAGATTCCGACACAGGCGAGATTAAGATAGGAAAATTTCTGATTGTGAAATAAACCCAATTCAATCATTTCATTGAAGAGGAGAATGATCATGAAGAGGATTCTACTGTTGCTCGTGCTGGCGATGGCAACCACGTTGCCGTCGCTCGCGCAATACCCGAATGTTACCATCCGGCAGAT
>DASRUE010000297.1:0-3745 GCA_035687895.1 Bacteroidota bacterium
GGAGATACGGTACAGGGGACACTTGCCGTCTCGCGCACCGAGAGTTGGCTCGAAACGATCACCGTCGTTGGAAAGGGAGAAGAAGTGGAGACGCTGATGCCCGAGCAGATCCAACTCCGGCACCAGTTCCAGCCTGGTGAAATCCTGCCCGACCTCCCGTTTCTCAACCAGGACGGCAAGACCGTCCGCTTCAGTGATTTCCGTGGCAGGGTGCTTGCGTTCACGTTTATCTATACCCGCTGTCCCCTCCCCGACTTCTGCATCCTGATGAGCAACAACTTTGCAAAGATTCAGAAATCTCTCAGCAAGGATCGGTCGCTGGATCGCACGTGGCATCTGATCTCCATCAGTTTCGATCCGAAGTTCGACCGGCCGAAAACCCTGAAAGCCTATGCTGAGAATTATGGCGCTGACCTGAGCACGTGGGACTTCGTGACCGACCCCGACACCACGGGCCGCAGCATCCTCAAACTCGCGGATGGTCTCGACCTCACCTACGCCGATGACGAAGGGCTGATCCAGCACAACCTGCGAACAGTGGTTCTGGACGGGGAAGGAAAGCTGGTCAAGTTGATAAAAGGAAATGAATGGAAGGCGGAGGAATTGTCAGGCGAGATAAGGAAAACGATCAATCGTTAATGGTCAATAGCTAATTGTCGATTTTTACCTTTGCGGTTCGGATGCTCGCGTTGGCAATACGTGAAAGCTCGACGCATTCATTCAGGATTGAGTCAGTTGAACCAATTGGGAGCATGTTTGATTTGCGAACGATCTGAAGCCATATCTGCGCCTCATTGAGTTCTTTCAGAACCACACCCATTTTGTGAACAAAGTCCTTCCGGCTTTCAGCGCCACGCGCTTCGGCGTAGTTGGAGGCCGGAGATGTCCCACACCTCAAAAGTTGCCCCGAGACATGTCGGCCCGGTTCCGTCTTCGGGAACGAGCCGCACAAATGGATCACGTCCACCGCGAAGTTGACAAGCCGCTCCTGTATGTCGTCTCCTTTCGCCATCCGTCTGAATTAGCAATTAGCTGTTATGCGTTGACCATTGACTATTGTCTTTCCACTACCAACACGCGATACCCCCTCGGCTCCAGCGCCAGCTCGATTTGCGCGTCCTCCATGGTCAGTTCGACACCGTCGCCGCTGAAGTAGTCCTTCAGTATCACTTGTGGCCGGCCCGGGAACACCATGTCCATTGGCATAGCAACGGCGGTGGACAGGGATTTGTCGGAGAAATTAAGAACTACGACCACCTTGTCCTTGCCCGCCATGCGCACGAATGCGTACACATCTTCGTCGTGCCCCGAAGCAAGACGGAACATCTCCCCGCGGATGAGTGCCTTGTGATCACGCCGCAAACGGGCCAGCGATGAATACAACGCCCTCATGGCTCCTGGTCTGTGCCAGTCAATATCCACCTTCTCGAACAAACTCAGTTTCCTGTCGTTCGCGACTTCCTCCCCGTTATAGATAAGGGGCACACCGGGCATGGTAAAGGTAAGAACGGTTCCCAACTTCAAACCGTCAAGTCGGTACTTCAGAACTGCCGGCAAGTCCCAGGCATTCTTATCGTGGTTGGTCGTGAAGCGCATCCGGAGCGAACCCGTCGGAAATTGCAGGGATTCGTTTTTGAGTATGTCGTCAAGCAGCGTAGCCGGACGTTTCCCCTTCAACAACACATCGAGAGCATCATAGACATTCCATGAATAGGTGACGTCAAACGCTTTCACATGGTGTTCGGGGAGTGAACCTTCCGAGATCATCATCACCGGTTTGATGGTGTTAAGCTGGCGACGGGCCTCGTTCCAGAAATCGGTCGGGACAAGCTCCGCCACATCGCACCGGTACCCATCGATCCCCACATCCTTCACCCAGTATCGCATCATGGCAATCATATACTTGCGCAACCCGGGGTGCGCATAGTCCAGATCTGCCACGTCAGTCCAATCAGCGTTGGGTGGCACAATGTTGCCCTGCACATCCTTCGTGAACCACTCCGGATGTTCGGCCATGAGCTTGCTATCCCAGGCGGTGTGATTCGCCACCAGGTCGATGATCAGCTTCATCCCGTTCTTGTGGATGGCGCTGACAAGTTTCTTGAAATCCCTCATCGTACCAAACTCGGCATTGATACCGTAATAGTCCTGCACTGCGTATGGACTCCCCAGCGTCCCTTTTCTATTCTTCACGCCCACCGGATGGATAGGCATCAGCCATATCACCGTTACTCCGATCTTCTTCAGATCCGGAATCCGCGTTTCCAGCCCTGCGAATGTTCCCTCTTTGGAGAAAGACCGGAGATATACTTCATAGATCACCGCGTCCTTCACCCATTCGGGACCTTTCAGTGCAGGTGTGCCGAAGTACTCGCTTTTCAACAAGTCATCAAGGTGACGTGTCTCGATCAGCGTGATTGGATTGTATATGCCACCGCCGCCCGAGTAATCCATCACCTGCACGACCACAAGGTTCTCTCCATTGCGGAGTGCGCTGCCGACGTCTACCGCGAACGGATCGCTATACCCAGTATGGCTTCCCACCTCCAGGCCGTTCACCCACACAACCGCATCGTCGTCCACACCGGCAAAGTGAATACTCATGGGCTCGGCGGTTTTCTCGAACGTGAACTTCCGCGCAAACCATCCCCAGCCATCGTAGTTCGCCAGTCCGGGGTATCCCTCCCAAAAAGCAGGTGTTGCCACTGTTTTCCAGTTTGAGCGGTCTGCGTTCTCTGCAAACCATTGTTGTTCCAGTCCCGCTTTCAGTGAATCCGCGGTGAAGAGCCATTGACCGTCGAGGGAGATCTTGAGCGCTATTTGTGATTGCGTTTGAGACATCAGGGCCAAACAGGCAGCAAAGAGAATGCAACGTCGGTACACCATAGTAGACTCGGAGATATGATCGAGGAATTTTTCAACACTTGTGTGGAGTGATGTGTGTGCATACTGTAACAAATTCGCCCTGGAAGCGCAAGACTGCTGGCGTCTCTTCTCCTTTTGTTTTAGATTTGAACAGACACACTGCGCAGCATGGAGATGAACATATGAAACACACAATGAGAAGTTCAGTTCTTGGGCTCATAATCCTGACGCTCGCCGTTACATTCCTCGGGTGCGATGAGCTCATTGCAATCTGGACCGGTGGCGGCGGTGGCAGCAGAATCACTTCTTACCCGATGCACATGGGCGATCGCTGGAACTACAATCAGCTTTATTACACATACAACTTCCGACCGATCGACTCGACATACCAGTTCCAGCCTGACACATTCAGCAGCGCGTTCACCACGGTCGTCACCCGGCAACTCAACATTCCGAGGGTCCCCGGCGCCGCGGGAGATTCGATCGTTGTCACCGAGTTCAGCTCCACGGAGACTGGGCAGCAAGCACCGGGCTTATCATACTATTCTCAAACCTCCGACGGCCTCCGGTTGCAGGGATATTTCGGGGGATCTCTGATTCTTCCCACCCCGGGTGGAGCACAATATTCAATTACACTCGCGGATCGTTCGTTTGGATCTCTCCGCGAACTCATCCGGCACATTGAGGAACCGATCGGTCAGACTCCGCTGGACTCCATGACGCGGGAATATCCTCCTTTGCTGAGTATCAAGTACCCTCTGCAGGCGGGCGAGCAATGGACGTTCAGACCGAACGGACGCCCGTGGAGAATTGACAAGAGAACTGGCGCCATGAGAAACGATCCGGTGTCAGGACTCTGGTACCACGAGGTGCGATGGCT
>DASRUE010000298.1:0-11630 GCA_035687895.1 Bacteroidota bacterium
TTCTCTGGTGACGATGTACCCTGCCGAAGGATCACGGTTCAACAGAAGCGGGATGTTCCGCTGTGCGGCGATGCTGGTCAGCATCGGCAGCAGAATCGCATCACCGTATTCGGTGAGAATGATATCCGGATCGCAGCGCTGCAGGTGACGGTTGAGCGCATTGATGACATCAACCGGGTCGCGATCCTCCAGGCTGTATGTCTGACCGTCGTAGCTCACTTCAAGCTGGTAGACCTTCCGATGTTTGGGCGAGATGAAGTCCGGCTTGTTGGCAAGCTTCATGGTGGTGACTGGCGGGAGCGTGTATTCCTCCGCATCGAACCTGTCATCGACGTCCCACCCCACGAGCATACCGCTCTCATCGATGTGATACTCACCGAACGCCAGGGGGAAAAGTCCGGTGGAATACAGGAAAAGTTGCGGGACGAGAATATCGGAGTTGAAGAAGACGTAATGCGGGAACTGCCGCTCAAGCTGTCGCACGACCGCTTTCAGTTGCAGTGTGTCGTGCACGTTGACGCGTACGACATCCCATTCCTCGTTGCGGTAGATTTCCTTCTGGACATGGTGGTCGAGCGTTACTTTGCACGGCAGCGAGGACAGCAGTGCTTCCAATCGCCGCTCCTCCGGCTTCGAGAGGTGCATGTAGAACGATGGGGCATAGGGATACAGGCAACAACGTTTCCGCCCCTCGCCATCCATCAACCAGAACGTAAGTCCATGCGAGGACGGGTAGAGATCGAAGAGCCAGCCGGTGATGGTCGATAAGCACATTGGAGTTCACTGCAGAGGCGCAGAGAAAAAATCATGTTGTCCATTTGATCCTCCGCGTCTCTGCGTTTCCGCGGTTTTCCCTTATGAGGCAGCTTTATCATCCAACTCTATGTATCCCACAACATTCTCCACCGGCTTCTCCACCGCCAGATGCCGCTGTAGTTCTTTGATCATCCTCTGCTGCATGATCAGCATCGACATGACGATACTCTCGAACGGTATCGGACGTGCTGCATAGGCGCTACTTGCAAGCTGCATGCGTGCCGCGCGAAAGAGCTCGTCCAGCGCTTCCTGGTCTTCCTTGCGTAACCCTCGCCGGAATTTCGACCAGGTCTCCATCTCCGCCTGGATGACCATGGTGAACGTCGGTACTGTTCTCCCCATAGGAACCCCCTCAAAAAATATTACCGCAGAGACGCTGAGGCGCAGAGAAATAGTCTATGCCTTGGATTCATCAAACTTGTTCACTATTCGCCTTGCCGATTCCAGCAATCCCGGACCAAGTGTTCGGTGTATTTCAATACAAGCCCCAATGACCTTTTCTGTTATATCATTCATCCTCAGTGTCTCTGCGCCTCCGCGGTTCATCTATCCCCCGTTTGAAGAATTCTCCCTCTACCAACTGAACTGTGTGATCCATCGCCGACCTCACTTTGGAAAATAGTGTGTTCCGTCCCTTCGACTCCAGCTTCATATCCTTTGATGCAAGAAGCACAGAAATATTTGCCTGCTTCAGCTCTTGCAGCGCAACGATGATGCGTTGCACGCTTTTCTGAACTTCAAACAGCGGTGCTTGTTCGTCGTAGAACGTGTCGAGCAATCCGAAGATGATGGCAATCGGTGCGCCGGTGCGCTTGAGGAATGCCGGCAACCGCTCGGTAATGGTGGCCTCCATCTGGTAGCAGGTAAATGCGCGGGCAACATAAATCTGTCGGAGCAACTGCTCGGGCGTCACGCATCTTTTTGACTGATTCGTTACCTTGCGCGCAAACTCGGCAATGTAATACACATCGAAGCGGTTCGTTCCATCAACCAGAGCTATCGGCACACCGCGCAGCAAAGCATGCGATGCCGCGTAGAGCGATAGACGGAAGACGCTGGTATCGCCGTGCAGGCAGAAGAGCTTGCCCGGAGGGGCTTGCTCAAATTGTTGCACAAGAGTCGAGTACAATATGAGTGAGTTCGGATTCATGGCTAACAGTATGAACCGCAGAGACGTGGAGGCGCAGAGTGTGCCGGATCTCTATCTGCGCTTGAGCGAGCATCTTTCCCCTAAAGTTAGAGCTCATACACAGGGCTATGCAGATGGTAACCTTCTTCGTCCACCTTGAACGTGGTATGCAATGCGTGTGTGATCCCCCATTGAATTGTATTGTAGCCATGTTTTTCCTGCAGCGCATCCAATCGTGCATGCAGCAGGTTCCGTTTCTCCGACTGTGCAACATCCAACTGCATCTGCATTGTGTCTGCATCGGAAAGGTGCGAGACCTTCACCCCCACCAGTCTGATCATTCTGTGTGACGGAAGAAGTTCATGCAGCATCTTCCGCGCCGTGCCGAAGATGTCTTCCTCATTATCTGTCGACAGACCGAGGGTGTTTTGCTTTTGCACTGTGGCGAAATCCGCAAACCGGACCTTGGTTGTTACTGTTGCTGCAACCTCATCACGTTCACGCAACGTCTTACAGCAACGCTCGGTGAGGTAATAGAGTGTGGATTCAATGAACTGGTTGTCATCTGTGTCGTGCCAGAAGGTTGTATCGCGGGAGATGGATTTTTCCACGCGGTCGTAGTGCATCACCTGCTCGTCATGGCCATTGGCAACCGCCCGGAGATAACGGCTCAGCCAGGATGTGTGATGGGAAAGGGGGCATGTTGGATGCAGGATGTCGGCAACGGTACGAATACCAAGTGCATGCAGTTTTGGTGTTGTCTTCACACCGATACCGGGAACTGTCTCAATGGGAAGCGGCGCAAGGAAATCTTTCTCCCCGCCGTGCGGCACCACCACAAGTCCATGCGGTTTCCTCAATCCGGCAGCAATCTTTGCGCAGACTTTATTGGATGCAACGCCAATGGAAACACTCAGGCCACACTCCTGCCAAATGCGGTTCTGCATCGCCTGCGCCATGCGGACCGGATCGCCGCCCCAGAAATGCAGACAGCCGGTCACATCCATATAGGCCTCGTCAACACTCACCTGTTCGATGTCCGGGGTGAAGTCGTAGAGGATGTCCATGACCCGCTCGGAGTACTCGCTGTAGATCTTGTGGTGGCCCGGCATGAACATTGCATCCGGCGGCAGGAGCTTCTCCGCCGTGCGGAGCGGCATCGCGGTCTTCACTCCATAACCCCTCGCCTCGTAATTCGGACAGGCCACGATGCCGCGCTCGCCACGACGTCCCCCCACACACAACGGTTTGCCCCGCAGTTCCGGATGCAGCGCCATTTCCACGGAGGCAAAAAAGCAATCGATGTCGAGCAGAAAAATCGTTCGCATAAGGAACCGTGAACCTCTTCGTGTTGTGGTGAGTTTACACTGCCAGAGCGTACTCCCTTGCCGCACATTCGCCACAGAAACCATCGGCCGTGTACCGACCCGAGCACTCGCTGCAGAGTACCAGGTGCTCTTCCGTACATGCCCGGCAATGCACCTCGCCGTACAGGTCGTCATCAACAGAACCGCGGAATTCCTCCAGTTCCTGTACACTCAGTGGATGGTCACACACACAGCAGGTGGTGGTGGAAGGTGTCAGCAGGCGTTCAAAGCGGGTCATGGGTTCCTCTCTCAGTCTTTCATTGCATCCCTATCTAAAATCATGATACGACATTTCTGTCGTGTTGTCAAGGCCACGAAAACAAATTTGTCGCTTACACTTTTGATTCTGAGGCCTATTTTGGGTATCTTGATGCATTCCATTCAGAGCATCCTACATACCATGCACGACATCACCCAAGACCAGGGGATCAGCACCAACCCGATACCCCACATGCCCTTTCTCACGAAGTGCGTGAAGATTGTGACTGCCCCGGGGGATGTCTTCGAAGAAGTGCGCGACACCTTTCCCACGCACAGCAACTGGCTGCTTCCTGTTCTTCTGTATATCGTTGTCGCCACTGTCAGCATCCACCTGATGCTCGGACAGCCATCTCTCGCCGAACACTACCGGCAGATCGTCAACGAAGATCTCCGTCCGACATTCGATCAGCAGGTGTTAGCAGGAACCATCACGCAGCAGCAGGCCGGGTGGATTCTTCTCTTCGTTACTCCCGGGACCACACACTTCCTCGTCGCCCAAGGAGTCGGCACCACGGTGGGTGCGTTGGCAGCACTTTTTGTTCTTTCCTATATTTTCTGGCAGGTCGGAAAATCGACAATGGGTGGTGGAGCTCCATACATGAGCGTGGTCGAGGTCGTAGGGCTCACCTTCTTCATTGCCGTCATCGAGCGTATCGTCACCACACTGCTGATGATTGCGTTGGATTCCATCTTCGCAACGCCAACACTTGGCCTCACGGTTCTTCCCATGGGAGCCGACAGTATGTTGTTCGTCATTCTCTCAAGAATCAATCTTTTTACCATCTGGGAGCTGGGAGTGATCGGCAAGGGAATGGCAGTCTTGAACGAAAGAGATTTCCCAAAAGTATTCGTCCTCCTTCTTGCCCTGTGGCTGCTGTGGACAATCGTGACGTTGCTGCCATTGATTGATTTCAGTTGAGAGCTTCGTTGTTTCATCTGGCATTTGCATAGAGAGTTCGCTCTATGGGCAAAAAGAAACCGGCCGACACCACGCTCTCGCTCTTTGAAGACCCTCCCGTCGCAGCCAAGGTGTCGTCATACCGACTGAAGAATACTCCCCGATTGAAGCGATGGGCGAGCAGGGGCATTCTCTTTGGCACTTCTTCCTGGAAGTACCCCGGCTGGAAAGGACTCATTTATGACCGTGAATACCCATCGAAGAAAGCCTTCGAGCGGGAATGTCTGGCGGAGTACTCCGAACTCTTCCCCACCGTAACAGCTGATTTTGCTCTGTATGATTTTCCCAAGACAGACAAAATGCAGGTCATCCATGATCAGACGAGGAATGAGTTCAGACTCTCCCTCAAAGTCACAGACCGGATCACGATCAAGCGTTACCCCAACATCCCGCGCCATGGCCCCAACGCCGGACGTGAGAACCCGGATTTCCTGAACGTCGAGCTATTCGAAGATGCCTTCCTTGCCCCAATAGAAGCACTCAAGAAAAAACGCGGCGCCATCATTTTTGAATTCTCCAGCTTTCATCCGTCGTCGGGGGTTACCTGCAATGAATTTGTGGAAATGTTGGATGGGTTTCTCTCCCGGCTCCCAAAAGAATACGAGTATGCCGTCGAGCTGCGCAACACGGAATTCTTGACCGCTGACTATCTGAAGATGCTCGAAGCCCACGGTGTGGCGCATGTGCTGAACAACTGGACACGCATGCCTTCTATCATTGAGCAGATTCAGCTGGCGGGTGTGCTGACAGCAAAATTCTCTGTGGCCCGGGCATTACTGAAACCAGGTCGCACCTATGAGCAGGCAGTGGAGATGTTCCAACCCTACGAGGCAATAGGGGAGGAAAATCCGGACCTGAGAATGGGTTTGGTGGAAACAGTGGGAAAATGCCTGGCTGAACAACGGACGCTTTATGCGTACATTAACAACAGAGCCGAAGGAAACTCCCCAAAGACAATTGAAGCGATCTTGGATATGCTGGATCAATATCCGGTAGAGAAGCTATGAAGAAATACACACTTAAGAAGGCGACCTTTGCCCAGGATGTCCCCGCTGAACCGAGGAAGACGTTCCTGATCGACTACAAGAACCAGCTTAACCCCGCACAATACGAGGCTGTCACCTCAGTGGACGGCCCACATCTGATTATAGCCGGCGCCGGAACGGGGAAGACGCGCACGGTCACGTACCGTGTGGCATATCTCGTCGAGCTCGGCGTGAAGCCGGAGTCCATTCTTCTCCTCACCTTCACGCGCCGGGCTGCACAGGAGATGCTCCGCCGCGCAACGATGCTTCTTGATGCACGGTGCGAGAAGGTCGCTGGAGGGACATTTCATTCTTTCGCCAACATCATTCTCCGGCAGTACGCCCCGCTCATTCACTTCGAGTCGTCGTTTACGATTCTCGACCAGGGCGACGCCGAAGATGTGGTGAATCTGCTTCGGACTCAGATGAAGTTCGATACCGGCAAACGCCGGTTCCCGCGCAAGCAAACCCTCTTCGATATGTTCTCGAAGTCGGTGAATACCCGCGTCGCCATTGCTGATCTGTTGAAGGAGGACTATCCCCATTACCAGAAATTATTGGATGACATACTTGCAATTCAGGCAGCATACACCACCTACAAAACGAAACACAACCTGATGGACTACGACGACCTGTTGATCCATCTCCGGACTTTGCTCGCCAACCACGACCGTGTGCGTCATGCTCTAGCCGACCGCTATAAGTATGTTATGGTTGATGAATATCAGGACACGAATAAGATCCAGGCGGAAATTGTGCGTTTACTGGCAGGAAGAAATCGGAACGTCATGGTCGTGGGAGATGATTCACAGTCGATCTACTCATTTCGGGGAGCCACCATCCGGAACATTCTGGAGTTCCCGGAAGAATATCCAGGCTGCAAGATCATCAAGCTGGAAGAGAACTACAGAAGCACACAACCAATACTGAACCTGACAAACGAGATCTTGCGGAGGGCGAGGGACTGAAAAGCAAAACGCATACTACGATTCGACCGCAAGCCTGTACCCAATCCCCAAAATCTGTACAGGTGGCTTTTTTCTACTTTGTCACACGAGTCCCGGAGCAATCACCATGACATCAACACTACAACAGATCCTCACTGATCACACGCCGCTTATTCTTGACGGAGCGATGGGGACAGAACTTCGGCGACGCGAGGTCGACACCGGCCTTCCACTCTGGGCCGCCAATGCCCTGCTTGTGAATCCGGAGATCGTTGCACAAATTCACGCCGACTATCTCGCAGCCGGAGCGGACATCATCACCACCAATACATTCAGGACAACACGGAGGACGTTCAAGCGCGCCAACCTCCCCGATCGATCGAAGCAGCTCACAACTCTGGCTGTGGGGTTGGCGCAGAAAGCGCGGGATGCATTCAGGGAGAAAAGCAAACAACCGGGCGGAGGCCCCATCCTCATTGCCGGTTCCATCGCCCCGCTGGAGGATTGTTACCGGCCCGATCTTGTCCCACCGGATGCCGAGCTGAGGGGGGAACATAAGGAGCATGCGGATCGGCTCGCAACACTTGGTGTCGACTTTCTCCTTCTGGAGACGATGAACACTATCCGTGAGGCATTTGCTGCATGTGAGGCGGCCACGATAACGGGAAAAGATGTCGTCGTCAGTTTCATTTGTAAAAAGGACGGACGCCTCTACAGCGGTGAGCCCCTCGATAAAGCGGTTCGGTCCATCAGCGAGCTGCATCCGGCAGCCTTCTCACTGAACTGCATTTCGCCGAGGTACCTCGACCCCATTCTCTCTCATCTGAGGACACTCACCACATTGCCGATCGTCGTTTACGGAAATGTCGGCCTGCCGGAGGATGAGCGACAGGATGAAGAGTTCACGGTCGACATCGATGCTGATGCGTACACACACCACGCCATACAGTGGCTCCGGGAAGGGGCCTCAATCATCGGCGGATGTTGCGGGACAACACCCGACTACATTCAATCCCTTAGAAAAGCTCTCCCGCAAAAACACCAAGACTCAAAAAGCAAGGTAATTCATTGAGATCAGATTCGTTGGGAAACGGATGGCACCAGCGGACCATCGCCAAGTTCATCTGTAGCTCAGTGTCTTGGTGGTAGATCCCAATGGCCCGACACAAATACTCCAAAGTACTGTACACTCACCGCGCCGGAGGCGAGCTCCCCTCTATTGTTGTGGCGGAGAACGAGAACCTCCAGTCGAAGTTCGTCGTACAGAAGGTCCTGGAGTTGCGGGAACAGGGAATTCCATTGAACGATATTGCCGTGTTGTTTCGTTCATCGTATCTCTCGTTCGACCTTGAGATCGAGTTGAACAAAGCCAATGTTCCGTTTGTGAAGTTTGGCGGATTCAAGTTCATCGAAACGGCGCATATCAAGGACCTCGTCGCCTATCTTCGCGTGATCGAGAACCCGAGAGACGCAGTCGCATGGAACCGCATCCTGATGCTGGTGGATGGGGTTGGCCCACGAACAGCGGAGAAGGTGCTGGAGGATATACTAACCCGGCGGGTCAATGCTGCATCGGGGGGATCATCGCGGGACCTGCCAACATTCTGGGCTGATTACAACACCTATCCCGGTAAAGTGCGCGACCTGTTCGACGCATTGAAAGCCGCGGCACCAGACCATATTCCACCTGCCGACAAGGTAGCGCAGCTTATCAATTACTATCAACCCATTTTCACAACCCGGTACGACGATTACACCAAACGGCGCAAGGACCTGGAGATGTTCCAGCAAATTACTGAACGGTACCGTTCGGTCGGTACACTTCTCGCCGACCTCGCGCTGGAGCCGACGGCCGAAAGCGTCACCGACATTACTGCGCCGGGCACGGATGATGAGAAATTGATCCTCTCCACCATCCACAGTGCAAAGGGATTGGAGTGGCACAGCGTGTTCGTCCTGTATGCGCTCGACGGGAGATTCCCGGTCAGCCGGGCAGCAATAAGCGACGACAACATGGAGGAGGAGCGCCGGCTGATGTATGTCGCATGCACGCGGGCGAAGGAGAACCTGTTTATCACGTACCCGATTAACGTGTACGACCGTGAATCGGGCCTTGTTCTTTCCAAGCCTTCCCGTTTCGTCTCCGGATTGCCGAATGACCTGCTGGAGACATGGGTGATTGATGAGGAATAGGCTTACTATTCTGATTCCCTGTCAGATCAATCAACAATTCAATTACTGAGAGGCCTGTCGATCAATGAAAATACTCAAACCGATTTTGCTTGTGCTGGCCTGCCTTTTCATCGTTCTTCAATTTTTTCGACCGCCCCGCAATAGTGCAGGGGAGGGTCCCGCAGAGGATATAACGACAACACATGAAGTACCTCAGCTTGTTCAGGACATTCTTCAAAGATCGTGCTATGATTGTCACAGCAGCTCAACGGAGTATCCCTGGTATGCACAGGTGCAACCGGTTGGTTGGTGGCTTTACAGTCACATTAGCGATGCGAAAGAGGAACTGAATTTCTCGGAGTTCGCTCTCTACGGAGTACGGCGGCAGTACATCAAACTCCAGCAGATTGCCGAACGGGTCGCAGACAATGAAATGCCTCTTCCATCCTACTTGCTTTTGCATGCCGATGCAGAGCTTTCGCCCGATCAAAAGAAGATGCTCATCACATGGGCGGACACAGCACGAGATTCGATGAAGTCGCGGTACCCGCCAGATAGTCTGCTCAGAGGGAACAAACCCGCGGGCTCTTGAGGCCGGCACGGGATCATTCCTGCGTCCCACAGAGAGAATTGAACCCGTTGGTGTCATCGGAATGGCTTTCTTGAGCTGTAGTTCTTACTGTATATTAAGCTGAGTTCCAAATTCCAGTAGAACAAGCAACCTTTTTCCCTGTACGTCTGTTAAATAGGAGGGTCTTCCGGAGTACGGCAGTATGTCGTGGCAATGGTGATAGCTCGAGCTCTTGAATTCGACGTGCGCCACATTCTTACTTACTCCCGCCTCGATTTCCCGGATTTCGCTTCACCCTCCAGGTATAAGATCAATAGTTGACGGTCATACTACTCACAGGTGAGGAACATCATGGTCACTCGTAACAATCGGTATGGATCTATACACACTGTCTTCACACTTGCCCTATTCCTCAGCACAATCGTCACTCATGCAAACGGGCAGGAGCAGGTCACGCTATCACCGAGCAAGGATAATACACTCTACGAGAGCGCCACAGGCTCGCTGAGCAATGGAGCGGGCTCCCATTTCTTTGCAGGGAGAACCAATCAGCTGACCGAATCAATTCGACGCGGGCTGCTTGCCTTTGATGTGGCGGGCGCAGTCCCCGCAGGCGCGACCGTAACAAACGTGACGCTTACCCTCACCATGACTCACTCCGCGCTTGGCACGGGCGCGCAGCCATTCTCTTTGCATCGTGTGCTTGCGGATTGGGGCGAGGGGTCATCTGTTGCTCTCGGCAATGGGGGCCAGGGGGCGCCTTCCACAACAGGTGACGCGACATGGATCCACAGTTTTTTCAACACGACCTTCTGGGCCGCTCCCGGCAGCGATTTCGTGCCTGTACCGAGCGCGAGCCGGAGCGTTGATACTACGCTTGGTCCCTACATCTGGGGATCGACGCTCCAGATGGTCAGTGACGTGCAGGGGTGGCTCGCTAACCCGTCCGAAAATTTTGGATGGGTTCTCATCGGCAACGAAAACTCGTCGCAGACCACGAAGCGGTTCGCTTCCCTCCAGAATGTGGAGCCCACCGTCCATCCACAACTGACAATTACCTACCTCCCCTCTGTTGGTGTGGAGACAGGTGAATGGGACGTGCGCGAGTTCGCTCTTTTCCAGAACTATCCCAACCCGTTCAACCCGAGCACAAGAATAGTTTATAGAGTCAAGAGTCGAGAGTTCATAGAGTTGAGAGTTTTCGATGTGCTGGGTCGGCAGGTGGCGGCACTTGTGAATGAAGTGAAGGAGCCGGGTGAGCACTCAGTGACCTTTGAAGCTTCACGCATGTCGAGCGGCGTGTATTTCTACAGACTCACGGCCAGTTCTTTCATCGAAACAAAGAAGCTGCTGTTGCTCAAATAGGATTCCTTCATTCTTCTTGCTGCGCTGAATGTGACGCGCCTTGTCAGCTCATGTCAAGGCGCTTTCTTTCTCCGCTGCTTGCCTAACGCCTCTGATTTCTCTATCTTGCCTCTGTTGTTTTCTATCCTCATCTCCCTCTTATATCGTATCCGAATCAAATGACGGACGAGGCTATCGTACACAACCTCCTCTCTGAAGGAACGAGTGGCACCTGGGAGAAATTCCTGAGCCGCTTCTCGAATCTGATTCTAAAGATCGTCTGGCAGTTTGAAAAGGACTATGATGAGGCGATGGACAAGTACCTCTACGTTTGCGGGAAACTCGCGGGAAACAACTTCGCCATCCTCCGCCGGTTCGAGGAACACCACGGAGACCACCCCCCACAATTCACAACGTGGCTCGCCTCGGTCGCGCATAACCTCTGCATCGATGCACACAGGGCAGCACACGGCCGACGTCAGTTGCCACGAGCAATCCTCCGGCTGTCAGAATTTGACCGTGAAGTATTCCGACTCTATTACTGGAGAGGCTATTCGCGAGAGGAGATAGAGCAGCAGACAGCCAACACACCGAAGAGGACAGCGACTGCTGTTACGGAATCGCTTGAGAAGATCCAATCTGCCGAACTCACAACATATCAGCCCCTGAAGCCGACTCTCATTCAATTCGACGAGCAAAATGTAAACCATGGGTCCAATGAGGCGGAGAACGACTTTACCGAGATGCTCAAATGGATGGAACGATGGCTGGATGAATTGGGCGAGCAGGAACGGATGATCGTTAAGTTATGGTTCTGGGAGGACATGAGCGGTCGTGATATTGCAACAGCCATGAGGATTTCGCCGGAGCACAGGGTATACTCCCTCCTGAAGAAAACCATGGCCCGGCTTCGTGAACGAGCTTCTCAGACGTATGCGGATCAAAGACGGGGAAACTTATCCGTATAACATGGACAGAAGGGAAAACAACGCGTGCATGTGACAGAGAGTGACATACTGTTGTATGTTGAAGACAAGCTT
>DASRUE010000299.1:0-6067 GCA_035687895.1 Bacteroidota bacterium
GAAGCCGGTACCATCGAAGTCGATCAAATGAGTTTTTCTATTGAGCCATTCCTGTACGTTGACAACACGCTCGTCACCTGGAACGACGTCACCCGCAGCCAGTCCCTTGAGAACGATTATCTGCCGATCCCCTCCGTGCAATGGAAGTACAACAACATTGTTCTCACCGTTCGGGCGTTTGCTACAGGTAACGCCGGCAGCAGCCAGCTGATCGCAACGTATAAGATCAAGAACTTGGGCGGGCCGGCACAGGGAAAACTGTTTCTTGCGGTACGGCCGTTCCAGATAAACCCCCCGTGGCAGGGGCTGAATCACCCGGGTGGTGCGTCGCGTATCGATAGCGTCCGCATAGACAACGGCATGATGTTGGTGAACGAAAAGAGGATCATTCCTCTCAATGCCCCATCTGGAATCGGGGCAACGTCTTTTGCGAACGGCGATATCACCGAATACCTGGTGCAGGGTGGCCTCCCTTCCGAACAACAGGTTCTTGATGAGAAGGGGTTCTGCTCCGCCGCTCTTGCATATGACTTCGACGTGGTCAGTGGATCGGTAAAAGAGATTCATCTTGTTGTGCCGTTTCACGCGTGGCGCGGCAGCCCGACGCCGAACATGAACGATGAAAGTGCCGGCATCTATGTGAGTCTCGCCCACGCATCGACGCGGACGATGTGGCAATCCATGCTTGACAGGTTCCAGGTGAAGCTTCCCCCGTCTGCGCAACCCATCATCAACACGATCAAATCGAATCTCGCATACATTTTCATCAACCAGGACGGACCACGCATACAGCCCGGATCCAGAAACTATGAACGTTCGTGGATTCGCGATGGCTCACTTACATCGACCGCGTTGCTGCAGCTTGGGATCAAGGATGAAGTGCGTGAGTATGTGGATTGGTACTCGACGTTTCAATTTCCGAGCGGGAAGATCCCCTGTGTTGTGGACTCCCGTGGCGGTGACCCAACCAACGAGCACGATAGCCACGGACAAATGATCTACCTTATCATGCAGACGTTTCACTTCACCAATGATACGGCATGGCTGCGAACGAAGTGGGAGACGGTCGTAAACACCGTCCGCTACATCCAGAAATTGCGTGCCGAAAGAAAGACAGACCTGTACAGGAATGGCACGCCCCAGCAGCGCGCGTGTTACGGGTTGGTCCCTGAATCCATCAGTCATGAAGGGTACTGGAACAATCCAATGCATTCCTATTGGGATGATTTCTTTATTCTTCGGGGGCTCAAGGATGCGACGGCGATAGCAGGTATCGTGGGCGAAAAGAAGTTGGAGGCAGAGTTTGCCGTGGAACGGGAGGATTTCAGGAAGGACTTCTACGCGTCCATCCGGCGCGCAATGAAAAACAAGAAGATTAACTACATCCCGGGGTGCGTAGAACTCGGGGACTTTGATGCGACCTCGACCACGGTGGGGATCAATCCTGCAAACGAACTCGGGGTGATTCCTGAACCGGCGTTGCATAGCACGTTCGACCGGTACTACGACTATTTCACCAAACGGAAGAACAACACTGTTGCGTGGAAGGACTACACTCCGTACGAGAACCGCGTCATCGGTTCGTTTGTGTATCTCGATCAGAAGGAGAGAGCACAGGACGCCCTCGCCTTCTTCATGAATGACAGGCGTCCGCACGGATGGAACCACTGGGCCGAGGTAGTCCACCGAGATCCGCTGGCTCCGAAGTACATTGGCGACATGCCACATACGTGGTGCGGCTCGGACTTTATCCGCTCCGTCCGCGCCATATTTGTGTACGAGCGTGAGAATGACACCGCGCTGGTTGTCGGCGCCGGGATTGCCGATTCCTGGGTTGACGATTCTGCCGGAGTGACCGTAACAAATCTGCCAACGTACTATGGAACGATCAGCTATTCAATCAAGCGAGTTGGAAAGAGCGTCGTGGTGCACCTGGATGGTACCCTGCATGTTCCATCTGGAAAGATCATCGTGAAGTCTCCACTCTCGAAGCGTATCAAATCGGCGACCGTGAATGGTGTGAAGGTGAAAGCAGTGAAGGGGAAAGAGATTCGTGTGGACAAGCTCCCCTCGACAATCACAATCTCCTACTGAGGCCGCCGCGCATTCATGACCCGATCTCCCCGCACCACACTTTCGCTCAACGGTGGCTGGCAGATTGCGCCGGGGCGAAAGGAAGCACCGCCGGGGCACTGGGGTCACGAGGTTGTTGTTCCCGGACTCGTCGACCTTGCGGTGCCGCGATATGATTGGTCGGTAAGTGAATACCACTGGTACCGGACAACGTTCACCATTCCTGCAGCGAATCGCTCTGCACTGGCATTCCTGAGAATTGATCAGGCCATGTTTGGCACGTCCGTGTGGTTGAATGGCGCCTACGTGGGCTGTGACATCGCGTGCTATACTTCCCAGGAATACGACATTACTGCTGCTGTAAAGTACGGCGTTGAAAACGAACTTCTTGTCCGTGTCGGTGCGAGGAACACATTGCCAGCCGAGAGCGCGGTGGGGAAAGATCGGGAGCGGACGGAGTTCATTCCAGGTATCTGGGGAGACGTGAATGTTATCCTCTCCGGGAATCCTCGTGTGAGGCTCGTGCAGGTTATTCCACACATGGGCGCAGGAATCGCCAGTGTGCGACTCTGGATTGAGAACCGTTCGGACAATGATGCTCTGATTCAACTTGGCGCCAGAGCCTTCGAGAAGAAATCACGCGGGAGTGTCTTGCCGGAAGGGAAGTTGTCCCTGCGTGTGAAGGCGAACAGCGAGAGTACTACAACACTCGACGTACAGATCGAGAAGTTAATTCCCTGGTCGCCTGAGAATCCGTTCCTCTACGAAGTTGAATCACGTATTATACATCAGGATGCGACGACCGACAGGCTCACCACAACATTCGGAATGCGGGAATTCAAAGTTGATGGCGGCGACTTTGTCTTCAACGGCAAGCGGATCTTCCTCCGGGGTGGCAATATCGCGTTCCATCGCTTTCTCTCGGATGCAGATCGGGGTTCGCTCCCCTGGAACCCCGATTGGATCAAACGCGTCCTCATTGATATCCCGCGTGTACACAACTTCAATTTCTTCCGGAGCCATATCGGCCAGATGTACAATCGATGGTATGACATCGCTGACGAATATGGGATGCTGTTGCAGAATGAATGGCAGTTCTGGACCACGACCGGCACGAAGGAACAAATCACGAAGGAGTTCACCCGCTGGCTGCAGGATAACTGGAACCATCCAAGCATCATCATTTGGGATGCGTTGAACGAGAGTTCGGATCCTGTCGTGCAGAACGAGGTTATTCCCGAGATGAAGAAACTGGACCCCACCCGGCCATGGGAGTCGGTGGACTTTGTTGAGCAGCACCCGTATATCTACTCGCTCGGACCGGTCCTCAACGAGGAGAAGTTCGGCTTCGCAGTGTCAATGGATGAACTGGAGAAGATGTCGACACCATCCGTCGTGAATGAATTTCTCTGGTGGTGGCTGGACAAGGAATGGAAGCCCACCATTCTCACGCAGGACGTGATCGAACGATGGCTGGGGAAGGACTATACGCAGGGCGAGCTTGTGGGACGGCAGTCGTTCCTGGCGCAGGAGTTGGTAGAGCTGTTCCGGCGAATGCGGGTAGATGCCATTCAACCGTTCGTGTATCTGAGCAACAACTCTGGACCGACAGCGCACTGGTTTCTCGGCCACGTGAAGGACCTGCGGCCAAAGCCGGTGATGCAGACGTTGAAGAACGCATTCGCTCCCTTCGGGATTAGTCTGGAGATTTGGGACAGGCATTTCTATGCCGGCGAGTCACGCGCGATGCGTCTATTCATCATCAACGATGATCCGGTGTCACGTACGGGGACAGTACGGTACGGTGTGGTGCGATTCGACGGGGAATGGACGTATGATACTTCGCTGAGAGTTTCGGTTGAGCCGGGTGGCTCCCTCATCACGCCAATTCAGGTCATGCTCCCCCGCCGTGCCGGCGAGTACAGGATACGCGCGGAACTGCTGGAGGAAGGTCGTGGCAGTGTATTGTCGTACTCAGAGAAGATCGCTCATGTTTTTGATCCCCTGACTGATAGTGAAGCACAGCGCCGACCCGCCCTCCTCGTTATGGAAGGTTCGGATGAGATCACCCGGTTTCTGACGACGCACCGGTTTTCGATTCGGAACCTGTCTGCGGGTCAATTGTCGGACGCTGATATTGTAGTTGTGGCCGACGGAATGGTGAGGAGCAGAGAATACGAACGCCGCGTGAACGATCTCAGCCGTGTTGTGAACGCAGGCGCGACCCTTGTGGTGATCGAGCCCGAGTATGGTGTTCAGGGAAAGGAAGAGATCCGCATCTTGGACGATCTCGTGCTGACCCTGGAATCGCGCAACGATACAGACAAGGGGGGGTATGATTCGTATGTCTTTGCAGATCAAGGAGATCATCCGTTGTGGAGGGGGATTGATAAGAACCATTTGCACATGTTCAATGGTGGGCTGGGTGGTGAGATGGTCTCACAACACACGGTAACTTGTCCCATCGCGTACGATGTCCTCGCACGCTGCGGGATGAAACTTGCCGTGGAAGTGGTCCAGGAAATCCAGTACGGTTCAGGACTGGTGATCGTTTCCCGGATCCAAACACGGGGGAGACTCAATGCGAACAGACATGGCGGGGCTTTGTTTGACAGAAGAGTTGATCCGGTTGCACAGCGTTACTTTCTCAACCTCATGTCGTACGCCGGAAAACGTAAGAGCGGTTCTTCGTAGTCCGGCTTACCCTTTCTCGATGTCTGGCGATTCGATGATCTTCCAACATCCATTGAACTAAAGAACAACGGGGAAGCTTGCTACAAGGGAGAACGCGTGTCGTGAAACAACTTCTTATGGGCTGCGTTATGGCTGCAACTTCGCTGACGGGCTGCGGTTCAGCACAGGAGTGGATGCTCGCCACCGGACAGCATCCGCAGGCATTCGAAAAAAGAATCACCAAGACTGTTAGCTACAGGTTCTTGCTGTATCTGCCGAAATCGTACGGACAGGAACCGCAGAAGAAGTGGCCCTTGGTCTTTTTTCTCCATGGCTCCGGCGAATCGGGTGATGACATCCGGAAGGTGAAGGTGCACGGTCCTCCGAAGCTTGTGGAAACTGACGCGGCCTTCCCGTTCATCGTGGTGTCCCCCCAGAATCAAGTAGGAACAAGCTGGTCTGTGGAAGGTCTCAACGCGCTTCTCGATGAGGTTGTTGCACGGCTTCCGATCGATGAAGACAGGGTGTATCTCACCGGCTTGAGTCGTGGTGGCTACGGCACATGGCACTTTGCCTGTGCTCATCCCGAACGGTTTGCCGCGATTGCACCTGTATGCGGTGGTGGCTATCCCGATGCTGTGTGCCGGCTGAAGAACGTCCCCGTATGGGTGTTCCATGGAGCTAAGGACCCGGTCATCAATATCAGCGAGAGCTATCGAATGGTCGATCCGCTGAAAGAATGCGGCGGCGACGTGAGATTTACCATCTATCCCGAAGCTGGACACGATGCATGGACGGAGACCTATATGAACCCAGAGCTGTACACGTGGTTTCTTTCCCACACTAGAAAACGATGAAAGGGAGAGCTTGCCATGACGGCACGGCATGATAGATTCGTCGCGATGAAACTCATTTGCTTGTTGCTGCTCTGGGGCGTTATTTCCGGTCGAGCTCAGGACGCGGCGATCCAGCGAAGTGTCGACTCACTGCTGAGCATGATGACACTTGAAGAAAAGTGTGGGCAACTCAACCAGATTCCGGCCAACTGGAAGGATGGTGTGAGCTACCTAACGGATGAAGGGAAAGAGATGGTCCGTCGAGGACAGGTTGGCTCGCTTCTGAATGCCGCCGGCGCCTCGTCCATCAGGGAGATCCAGCGCCTTACCGTCGAGGAAAGCAGGCTTGGGATCCCTCTCATCATCGGGGTTGATATTATCCACGGGAGCCGTACGATCTTTCCGGTTCCTCTCGCAGAAGCAAGCTCGTGGGACCCCGAGCTGGTCCAGAAATCGGCCCGGGTTGCTGCCGTTGAAGCCTCGGC
>DASRUE010000300.1:0-8845 GCA_035687895.1 Bacteroidota bacterium
GGGAATTTGAACCTCGAGACATCCGCGTAGCCATTCGTCGGTAAATCACCGTAGGCAAGATAATTGGAGAGTCCCCCCCCGATGGCGCCCCAGTCTTTATAGAACCCGGCAACTGCAAGCAGATCCGGTATGTATACGTTCTCAACGAACTCCTGTGCTTGATCGAGCAATGAGCCCACATATGCGAGCCGCTCTGCGTTGATGGCGTTTACCTCTTCTGTGTTGATGGAACATGGCGCTCCGCCAACAAGATAGTTCGGATGCGGGTTCTTTCCGCCAAAGATGGTGTGTATTTTTACGATTTCCTTTTGCCACTCAAGTGCTTCAAGGTAATGCGCGACACCGAGCAGGTTCACTTCCGCAGGAAGCTTGTATGCCGCATGACCCCAGTAGCCATTTGCAAAGATCCCGAGCTGTCCGCTGTTGACAAATGCGGTGAGTCTCTTCTGCAAATCGCTGAAATAATTCGGCGAACTCTTGGGCCAGTGCGAAATGCTCTGAGCAATCTCCGACGTCTTCTTCGGGTCGGCTTTCAACGCGCTCACAACATCCACCCAATCGAGAGCGTGGAGGTGATAGAAATGCACGACGTGGTCCTGCAGGTACTGCGCGCAGAACATGAGATTCCGGATAAGCTCGGCGTTCGGAGGAACCGCAATACCCAAGGCATCTTCCACCGTTCGGACTGACGCAAGCGCATGGACCGTTGTGCACACGCCGCAGGCACGTTCCGTGAACGCCCACGCGTCACGCGGGTCCCGTCCTTTCAAGATGATTTCGAACCCGCGTACCATCGTTCCGGAACTGAACGCGTCCACGATGATACCGTCTTTGATTTCCGCTTCGATGCGTAGGTGCCCTTCGATGCGGGTGATGGGATCGACAACGATGCGAGCCATTATGCGCCTCCTTTCGTCTCAGATGCACCACTATTCTTGACATCTTCCTGAATCAGCTTTCGTTTGCGGATGTTTGTAGAAATAGCGTGTGCCGCGATGCCCGCTGCAGTACCGATGCCGACAGCAACACCAATTTTGTCTGCCGTGGTTTCAATCCCGAAGCCGGGGAAGGATGCAAGATGCTGGTAGAATGGTCCGTTGTCCCAGAAGTTTGCTTCACTGCAACCGATGCAGCCGTGACCCGACTGAATCGGGAAACTGACGCCGTTATTCCATCGCATTGCGCCGCAGGCATTGTAGGTAACGGGACCGCGGCAGCCCATTTTGTACAGGCAGTATCCTCGTCGTGCATTCTCATCGTCAAACGATTCAACGAACAAGCCTGCGTCATAATTCGGACGGCGGTAACATGTGTCATGGACACGGCGCGAATAAAATGCTTTCGGCCGTCCGAGCCCGTCGAGCTGGGGAATGCGGTCGAAGGCAAGCAGATGGACGATCGTTCCCGCCATGACTTCCGCAATAGGCGGGCAACCGGGTACATTGATAATCGGTTTGCCTGTGATGATTTTGTGAATCGGGGTTGCACCGGTTGGGTTCGGGTTTGCCGCCTGAATACAACCGTTCGACGCGCAGCTTCCCCACGCCACGATTGCCTTTGCATCCGCTGCAGCTTCCTTCACGATGTCCAGCATTGTCCGTCCACCGATACAACAATAGACGCCATCCTCTTCAAGCGGAACAGAACCTTCCATTAGCATCAAGTACTGTCCTTTGTATTTCGTCATGGTATTGTGCAACGCTTCTTCCGCCTGATGGCCGGCTGCTGCCATCAGCGTTTCCGTGTAGTCAAGCGAGATCTTGTCGAGCACGACATCAGAAACGATCGGGTGCGATGATCGAATGAAGGATTCGCTGCAGCATGTACATTCCTGTCCGTGAAACCAGACGACGGGAATGCGCGGCTTGGTGTCCATTGCGTAGACCACCTTTCCGATTGCCGATGCTTCAAGACCTGACGCGGCAGCGATCCATCCGGCGAACTTCAAGAAATCACGCCGACTGACGCCGTGCAGGTCAGCGTATTCCCACATGGTGAGGGGCTTGTTCATAGAACCTCCATGATGATTACGGGATGCTCAAGAATAGTGATCCGGATTTTCCATTCTGTCCACGGCAACTACTACAGAAAGACGAACTGTGTCGCCCAGGTGTGCAGCGTCGACAAGGTCCATCGGGACTTCAATATGGCACGTGCGCAGGGATATCTTGGCAATCTGCTTTCCTTCACGCTCAAACGTCTCGACTACTTCGCCGGTGAGAACTGCGCTATGAGAAGTATCTGCCGCATCCATGGCTGGGCAAGGTCCGCGTGGTTTTGAGATAGCCTTGCAACAGGCATGCCAGCAGGAAGTTGGAAATTGTGGAGGTTTTGCGGGGAAGGGAACAAGGATCAGCGGATTTCCGTCTGTTTGAGTGCGGAATTCCGCAGCCCCAATCCGGAAGCGCTATTCGATGTCGAATTTTTTCAATTTGTCGCGGAGGGTCGAGAGGTTCATCCCCAGTGCCTTCGCGGCTTGGGTCCGGTTGCCTGCAGAGTCGCTAAGCGCCTGGCGGAGGAGATTGACTTCAAGACAGGAAACGACCTGGTCGAACGTCATGTTCTCTTCGGTGAAACACCGTTGACAGGCTTTGACAATAAGGTCGCGCGACGTGTCTCCCCGACATTCCTGCGGCAGATCCTTCATCTGGATTTCACCGTTTGCAAACAGCGCCATCCGCTGCACGACATTGCGCAGCTCGCGTATGTTGCCGGGCCAGGAATAATTGACAAGCGCCAGCATCGCATCGTTCGCAACGTTAATCGTACGATTCGCAGCGTACCGTTGAAGAAAATGATGAATGATGGGAGGGATATCCTCACGTCGCTCGCGCAATGGTGGAATCACGATCGGCACGACGTTAATTCTGTAATAGAGATCTGAACGGAAAATGCCGCGATTGACCAGTTCTTTCAAATCAACTTTCGTCGCCGTAATCAACCGGACGTCTATCGGAATTGGGGTCGTTCCTCCAACACGCATCAGCTCGCGCGACTCGAGGACCCGCAGTAGTTTGGCCTGGAGCCCAAGCGGGAAGTCATCAATGTCATCGAGAAAAATCGTGCCCGAGTCCGCGAGTTCGAACAACCCCTTCTTTTCGACTGCTGCACTCGTATACGCGCCGCGTTCGTGACCGAACAGCTCGTTCTCCAATAACTCGGGAGGAAGTGCCGAAAGCCCGACTTTGACGAGCGGTTGCGTGTTGCGCGGGCTTGCCCGGTGTACATACTCCGCAATCAGTTCCTTTCCAACGCCGGTTTCACCGATGAGCAGCACCGAGCTATCCGATGCGGCGATGGTTTCAATCCGTTCGAGGATGGAACGCATCGTTTCGCCTTGCGCAATAAGGGAGACGGTCTGGACCTTGTTCATCCTTGAGTTCCTCCGTTGACAATTCGGACTACCAATTTCCCAAAAATTCTCAGCAGATTCTTGGAAGTTGTTCTCCCGCGAGCATATCCACGATCCTGCTCCCACCGATGGACGTTTTCATGACGACGCTGCCGGCATGTGCATCCACAACTTCACCAATGATTGTCGCTTCTGTTCCAAGCGGATGCTGCCGCATTGCCTGCAGAACTTTTTCCGCCTGATCACGCTCTACAAATGCGAGAAGCTTCCCTTCATTCGCGACGTAGAGGGGATCGAAACCGAGGATCTCGCACGCTCCACGAACTTCGTCAGGGATCGGAATACGCTCTTCGACAAGGGAAATGCCAATTCGTGCTGACCGGGCAATTTCATTTAACGCGCTTGCAACACCTCCACGGGTTGGATCTCTCATGACATGAATCTTGTCGCTCGCCGCAAGCATCGTTTCAACAAGTGAATTCAGCGGAGCAGTATCGCTTTCTATTTGTGTTTCGAATTCCAATCCTTCCCGAACGGACATAATTGCGATGCCGTGCACAGCAATCGGACCGTTCACGATGATGACATCACCGGGGCGAGCCGCTTCCGGTGAGATGTGTATGCCGTCAGGCACCACACCTATGCCGGACGTCGAAATAAAAATCTTGTCCCCTTTTCCGCGGTCCACAACTTTTGTATCGCCAGTGACAAGCTGGATGCCAGCCCGGTGTGCCGCCGCTTGCATCGAACGCACGACACGGGCAAGATCCTCCATGGGAAAACCTTCCTCAATGATCATTGCCGACGAAAGGTACAAGGGTCGAGCACCACACATTGCCAGATCGTTCACCGTGCCGTTGATTGCAAGCTCGCCGATATCCCCGCCGGGGAAAAAAATCGGATTGATGACATAGGAATCGGTGGAGAAGGCAAGACGCACGCCGCTGATGGTCACAACCGCGCCATCGTGCAATGGAGAAAGCAGGTTGTTCCGGAATGCCGGAAGAAATAATTGCTCGATGAGTTGCTGTGTGAGTTTCCCCCCGCTTCCGTGAGCAAGAAGTACTGACGGGTATTGTTGAAGTGGAACCGGACACACAAGTCCTGACGCAATGTCTGCTGGTGCCTGCGTATTCATGCTCTACCTCCGGCGGCGGATGCGGAGGGAACGTGTTTGTAACGAATGTACGCAGCGCAGGCGCCTTCGGTGGAAACCATTGGCGCGCCGAGCGGATGTTCCGGAGTACATTTCGTGCCGAACACGCTGCACTCATACGGCTTTCTCAGTCCCTGCAAAACCAATCCGGCAATACAATCAGGGGATTCCTGGACCGTGATTGTGGCAACATCCGCGAACACTTTCTCTGCATCGAAATCAGAAAACTCATCGCGCAGCCGGAAGCCGCTTGATGGTATTTCACCGATACCGCGCCAGTGACGGTCGGTCACTTCAAAGACCTGTCGCATGAGTTTTTGTGCCGGAATGTTTCCTTCTCTGCGGACCGCGCGGCTATACTGGTTCTCGACCTCAACGCGCCCTTCTTCGAGCTGCTTGATTGCCATGTAGGTACCGTGCAGGATGTCGAGCGGCTCAAAACCGGTAACGACGATCGGGACGCGATATTTTTCCGCGAGCGGGAGATACTCTTCATATCCCATCACGGCACACACGTGGCCGGCGGCAAGAAATCCCTGCACTCTATTGGAGGAAGAAGAAAGGATCGCTTCAATTGCAGGCGGAACGAGAACGTGCGAGCACAATATCGAATAGTTGCGAACGCCGGATTGTTTTGCCTGCCAGACAGAAAGTGCATTGGCCGGCGCCGTTGTTTCGAATCCGACAGCGAAGAAGACAACGGTCTTCGACGGATTCTGCTGTGCAATCTTTACGGCATCAAGCGGCGAGTACACCATGCGGATGTCGCCGCCAGCGGCTTTTACCGACAGCAGATCCTGCGTCGACCCCGGGACACGGAGCATATCACCGAACGATGTGAATATGACGTCGCTTTTTGACGCAATGGCAATGGCTTTGTCAATCATTTCCAGAGGCGTGACACACACGGGGCAACCGGGCCCATGAACGAGATTGATCGTCTCCGGCAACAGCGACTCAATGCCATACTTGACGATCGTATGGGTTTGCCCGCCGCAGATTTCCATCAGCGTCCATTCACGCGTCGTGATCTGCTTGATTCGTTCGACGTATTGTTGCGCAAGAGCCTGGTCTCTGTACTCGTCGATAAAGCGCATGGCTATATTCCTTCCCCGGACCCTTCGTCCGCGCCGAGTTCGGTTTTGAGATCTCCCATTTGCTGCAGGAGGTCGAGCGTTGTCAATGCCTCCTGTTCATCCATCTTGCTGATCGCACAGCCGACGTGGACGATAACGTACTCACCCACTTTGACGTCCTCGATCCATTCAACGCACACAGACTTCTTGATGCCGCCGAAATCAACCCTGCTCATCTTCAGCGGGCCACTGGTGTCGATTTCCAGAACCTTACCCGGAATTGCGAGGCACATGCTGTTTCTCCTTCACTTGTTCTTGTGTGATGATCGATATTGCGACGCCCCCTTCCACGAGAACCTGTGCGCCTACTTCGGCATCGGGAAGGAGCGCAAGCGCCACGCGGATGATCACGCCATTCGCATTGACCTTTGCCATGGCGATGTTGTTTTCGCGCGACACTGAAACAATCGTTCCTGTCAAAAGCATTATGCGCTTCCCGAAAGTACTGCCGGTTCCGGTTCGGCATGCAGTTCATTGTGCCGCTGAGCTCGCCAATACGCATACACCTGTCCGAGCGCAATGCCTCCGTCGTTCGGCGGGACACGTTGGTGCCAGTACGTGCGGAAGCCTGCGGCGTCGAGTTGCTGAATGCTGCGCTCGAGCAGATATTTGTTCTGGAAACATCCGCCGGTAAGGACGACCCGTTCCTCCCCCGCTCGTTGTGCAATGTCAACGATGATTTCCACAAGTGTGTTATGGAATTTGGTGGAGATGAGCGAGCGTGACATGCCGGATGCATGGTCGGCAAGAATGTGTGAAATCATCGGAGCCCAATCAATGATTCCGGGCGACGGGCCATTCATCGGTGGCTCGAAATCGGTGATCGCAAAAGGATACGCTTCCTCAGTCTGTGCACCACCCAGGAACTCCATCTCCATGGCAGCCTGCCCTTCAAACGAAACCTTCTCGCGCAACCCGGTGATTGCTGCAACCGCATCAAACAAACGTCCGGCGCTGGACGTTAACGGAGTGTTGATTTGCTTTTGCAGCATCTGGCGGATGACGACGAGTTCACGCAGAGTAAAGCTACGGAGAAGAGGAATGTCTTCCCGATCAAAGAGATTGTCACCAAATGCCTCATACAGCAAGCCAAGCGCGGTCCGACGTGGTTCCTTGATCGCTCGATCTCCTCCCGGCAGAGGAAATCGGCGGAAGGTTGCAACCCGCTCGAAGGAAGTCTCATTGGTTCGGAGAAACTCTCCACCCCAGATTGTGCCATCAAGTCCGAATCCCGTGCCATCCCAGGACACGCCGAGGACACTCCCCTCAAGTTGATTTTCTGCCATGCACGACGCGACGTGAGCATAATGGTGTTGAACATACTGAACAGTGAGACCTTGTGACTGCGCGTATTTTGTGGAAAGATAGTCGGGGTGCAAGTCAGCGACGATGACGCGAGGCTGTGCGTCGCACAATGTCTTGAGGCTTTTGATCACGTGTTCGAACGCGTTCGATGCTTGCGCGGTTTCCAGGTCGCCGATGTGCTGACTGATGAAAATGTTGTCACGTTTTGCGAGGGCAACGCTGTTTTTCAGGTGTGCACCAACCGCCAGCAACGGCATTTCTTCACTCATTCCCTCAACATGAATCGGCAGGGGGGCGTAGCCGCGGGCACGGCGGAGGATCATCGCGCGGCCCCCCATCACACGGACAATCGAATCATCAACGTGCCGCTTGATCGGCCGGTTATGGACGAGGAAAAGATCGCCAATGCCGTGCAGCCGGGAGACGGCCTCCCGCTCATCGGTACATATCGGTTCGTCGGACACGTTGCCGCTGGTTGCAACCACAGGTTTGCCAAGCTCTCCCATGAATATATGGTGGAGCGGTGAATACGGCAGCATGACGCCGAGATAGGGATTACCCGGAGCGACGGATTCTGCTATCCGTGACTTTTCATTCTTTCGCGCAGACCTCCTTGCAAGGAGAACAATCGGCGACTCCGGAGATTGCAGCAGCCGCTCTTCAAGCGGTGAGACGACGCATTCCGCGCGCACATGCTCCATCGATGGAAACATCAGTGCAAGCGGTTTTTCCTGACGGCGTTTGCGCTCCCTGAGTCGTCGCACGGCATCGTCGTTATACGCATCAACGACAAGATGGAACCCTCCGATGCCTTTCACTGCAAGGATCTTTCCAGAACGAACTGCGTCAAGCGCGCCGAGTATTGCATCATGGTGTGCCGAGATTGTTTCCCCCGATACATTCCACAACTCCACGTGGGGCCCGCAGAGTGGACACGCATTTGGCTGGGCATGGAACCTGCGATTGCCCGGGTCTTCATATTCTTTGCGGCATGCATCGCACATGATGAACGCCTTCATCGTGGTGCCCGGCCGATCGTAGGGGAGCGATTCGATGATGGAGAAGCGCGGTCCGCAATTCGTACAATTGGTGAATGGATACAGGTACCGGCGGTTTGCCGGATCAAAGGTTTCCTCAAGGCAATCAGGGCATGTCGCGATATCGGGAAGAACCAACGCAGTGACCTCACCACGCATCTCGCTCTGCCGGATTTCGAACTGATCGAAACCGACCGGATCCAGTATTGATACCTCCATGCTCTGAATGAAGGAACGGGAAGGCTTCTCCTGCCCGATGCGGAGAAGGAAGGTATCAAGCACACCGTGTGGACCCTCCGCCTCGATAGAGACTCCCTGCGGAGAATTTATTATCCACCCGCGGAGATCCAAGTCGCGCGCAAGCCGATAGACGAACGGCCGGAAGCCGACGCCCTGCACTGCACCGCGTATTTCGATCCGCGCACGCCGCATCTCTAGCAGGATGCTGAAAAAAGAAAACCGCCAAGGCGCCAAATGCGCCAAGAACATTTTAAGCGGTTGATTCGCACAGATTTCAATGATCCTCTTGGTGTTCTTGGCGTCATGGCGGTTCGGTCTTCTGTTTGAAGAGAGTTTTTCATCAACCTGCTAGTTCCGCTTCGAGATATTGGATGTGATCCACTCGCACCAGACAGGTATCCCCGCCATCGTTGTGCAGGATGTTTCAAAGACGGTCAGTTGCGGATTGATGGAAAGCGCATTCTTCTTGAGCGCGTCAATGTTGCAATTCACATACGGCAGCAAATCGATCTTATTGATGATCAGAACCGATGCCTGCCGGAACATCTGCGGATACTTGAGCGGCTTATCATCACCTTCGGTTGTGCTGACAACAACAACTTTTGCAGACTCACCCAGA
>DASRUE010000301.1:0-14990 GCA_035687895.1 Bacteroidota bacterium
CGGGCGCTTCGGTTTCGACCGGAATGTACATCTACAGAATTGAGGCCCGCCCGGCGTCAGGAGGAAGCAGTGAATTCGTGAGCGTGAAGAAGATGTTGCTGCTCAAGTGATACACGCTATAATACGGGAAGGCCGTCCCCCCGATGGGCGGCCTTCGTTGTTCTGGCGACCGATGGTCCAACAGTTGGGGCTTGATTCATTAACCCCTCGAATGATAAACAGACAAGAACCTTCGCCATGCCCAACGTAGGGATCGTTCGGTTGTTCAGCCTTTCCATCTTCCTGCTACTCTTCACGTCGGACAATGCATCAACCCAGCCCAAGACGTATTGCAACCCCCTCAATATCGATTATGCGTATGGTGCTATTCCGAACTTCTCCGAACAGGGAAAGCACCGTGCAACAGCCGACCCGGTGGTGGTTGTGTTCAAGGGGAAGTACTTTCTCTTCTCCACCAACCAGTATGGCTACTGGTGGAGTACAGACATGTCCGACTGGAAGTTCGTCTATCGTGAGTTCCTGAAACCGTTTCACAAAGTGTATGACGAGCTTTGCGCCCCGGCGGCGGTAGCGATCGGCGATTCACTGCTGCTCATCGGTTCGACTCATACCAAAGATTTCCCGCTATGGATGAGTACCAACCCAACAGTGAATGATTGGCATGAAGCTGTGGATTCATTCCAGGCAGGGGCATGGGACCCGGCTCTCTTCCTCGATGACGATCATCGGCTTTACCTCTACTTTGGATCGAGTAACACGCATCCGATTTATGCGCAAGAGATTGAGCGGTCAACATTGCAGCCCATCGGTGAGCGAAAGGAATTGCTCCGTCTGCATGACGACGTCCATGGCTGGGAGCGTTTTGGTGAGCACGCGGATAACACGTTCCTCCGTCCGTTCATCGAAGGAGCCTGGATGAACAAGCATCATGGCAAGTACTTTCTGCAGTATGCCGCGCCGGGAACGGAGTTCAGCGGGTATGGAGACGGCGTGTATGTCGGCGATCGTCCGCTTGGTCCATTCACATACCAGTTACACAATCCTTTTTCCTACAAGCCCGGCGGATTTGGTCGTGGAGCCGGGCATGGTGCCACATTTCAGGACCTGTTCGGCAACTGGTGGCATGTCGGTACCATTGCCATCTCTGTGAAGAACAATTTCGAGCGCCGCATCGGTCTTTGGCCGGCAGGATTTGATCAAGACGATATACTGTACTGCAACACATCGTATGGCGATTATCCTCACTATCTTCCAAACGGAAAAGCAAACCATCTTCAAACTCGATTCACAGGCTGGATGTTGTTGAACTATAACAAGCCCGTGACCGTCTCATCGACGTACGGTGGCTACGTCCCGAATTTCGCCGTGGATGAGAATATTAAGACATACTGGTGTGCTGCCACCGGCCGGAAGGGTGAATGGCTGCAGACGGATCTCGGATTGGTGTGTACAGTGAACGCGATTCAGATCAACTATGCAGATCAGGACGCCGAAATCATAGGGAGGCAACCGGGGTTGTTTCATCAATACATGGTTCACCACTCTGTCGATGGGCAAACGTGGAGAATGCTGGTGGACAAGAGCAAGAACGGAGCCGATGTACCGCATGATTATGTGGAGCTGCCGCACCCGGTGCGAGCCCGTTTTTTGAGGATCAATAACTTGCACATACCGACAGGGAAGTTTGCGTTGAGCGGTTTCCGCGTGTTTGGCAAAGGGAATAGTGCGGTACCGGATACGGTCAAGCAATTTGTGGCACTACGCGGCGACAGCGAACGACGCAATGCCTGGCTCAAATGGAAGCAGTCGGACGATGCGGTTGGATACACAATCTATACTGGTACCTCCCCCGGTAAGCTCTACAACAATATTCTGGTTTATGGCTCAAATGAGTACTACTTCACCGGCATGGAGAGGGACCGGACGTATTATTTCCAGATCGAGGCATTCAACGAAAATGGGATTGGAAAGCGAACACATGTCATCGCCGTAGAGTGATAGCAAGGTCTTTGACGAACCCAACTTCAGGGGATCCCGACCGTTGACACCGAGCCTGATTTGACGTATTTTCAAGTCAACATCAGAGGCGGATAATGGACGTCAATCAGCTCATTATAGCAATTATCGGTGCATCCTCCACACTTCTCGCAGCCTTACTGGGTTCACGGTCAAGGCAGAAGCCCGGCGTGACGCCCACGAAGCGATCTGCCCGGAAGACACTCATCAAGTTTGCCATTTACTTCCTTCTCGGCGGCGCAGCAACGTATTGGGCGATGAACTGGCTTCTCCCATTTGGCCGCATCGACGAACGTCTGAGCACACTCGAATCGCATACGCAATCCCTGATGCAGCGGCTCGGCGGCTTTGGATTCGTACAGACCTCTGATTCCGTAGCACCTCCTTTGTTGCCCGTAGGCTCGCTTATTCTCTCCGTCCTGCCTCCGGATCGGTTTGCAAAACTTCCGGATGCCTCTGGGCATTGGGCTCCCGCTGATGGACGAACGCTCGACTCGTTGTCACGTTATGTTGTTCTTACCGGCGACCATCAGGCCCCCGACTTGCGTGCAATCCAAACAGGACTCACCGCAACAGACTCCACTGCAGTCAACGATCATATGCGTCATCGGACCATGTCGGGCATCGTGCAAGGAAGCGATACTACCAGAGGATCGGCATTCTATTGGTATGTGCGCATCAATTGACGCACGCGTAGACTTTCTTTCTTTGCATCTTCTGCCGTGAATTCATATCTTTTCCTGGTTTTTGTCCTGCCATGAATCTCCGTCATTCGGTGTGTCAATGATCGTTATGAAGTTTGGCGGTACCTCCAACGAGGACGCCGCTGCGATGAGCAATGTCGTCCGTATCGTCAAAGCTCACATCACAGAACACCCCATCGTTGTTATCTCCGCCATTGCCAGGGCCACCAACGAACTTGAGCAGACCGCGCGTCTTGCTGCGCAGGGGAGTGAGGAGGAAGCCGCAGGGTTGGTCACGCGTCTCTTCGAGCGGCATAATGCGATTATCGACAACCTCGTGAAGTCACGTGGTGTTGCCGGTGGGTTGGAGCGTGTCTTCTACAACCATCTGGCTGAGATCAAGGCGCTTGTTAAGGGGATCGCCATTCTGCGTGAACTGACGCCAAGGACGAAGGACGCCATCTGCTCCTACGGGGAACGGCTGTCATCCCGGATCATCGCAGCGTCGCTGCAAGAACAGGGCGTTGATGCCGTGTGGGTGGATGCAAAGGAGTTCATGATTACCGACGACAATTTCGGCAAGGCACAACCATTGACGGACCTGGTGACGGAACGCCTGGAACATCATGTACGGCCGCTGTTGAATGCGGGACGGACGCCGGTGACACAAGGATTTATCGGTGTGACACAGTTGGGAGCCTGTACAACCATGGGGCGTGAAAGCTCGGACTATTCGGCATCCATCATCGGTGCAGCAATGAACGCCGATCGTGTGCAGATCTGGACGGACGTGGATGGCATCCTGACCGCTGATCCCCGCGTGGTTCCCTCCACGCGGAAGCTGAATCGTATGACATTCGAGGAGGCATTCGAGCTCTCATACTTCGGTGCGAAAGTGCTTCACCCGAGCACGATGCTTCCCGTACTCGATAAGAAGATCCCCGTCGAAATACTCAACTCCAAACGAGAACAAGGGGCCGGGACCCGCGTCGATGTTCCGCGAGGCGACGACACGCACATTCCTCCCATCAAGTCTATTGCTCACAAGAGAAACCTCGTCATCGTAACGATTACGCCCACCAAACGACTTGGCCAGTATCTCTTCTGGGAGAGCATCTTCAGCGTCCTGACCGAGGCGGGCATAGTGGTGGGGAGCAGTGCGACCTCCGAGTACAGCATTGCCTTCACGGTTGACAAGACGGTCGACATCGCGTCGGTCCGTCATCGGCTTGAACAGTTCGGCACGGTTGCTATTAGCGAAGGGAAGGCCAGCCTTTGTCTCGTAGGGGCCGGTGTCCGTGGCGCAGCGGGAATTGCGGGGCGGATCTTTGGTGCTCTTGCCGACCTGAAAGTGTATATGATTTCTTACGGTGCATCTGCTATGAACCTGACACTCATTCTGGATGAAGAAAAGGTTGGGGATGCGCTGAATCGGTTGCACCGGGAATTCTTTGAATCGCTTGGCACGCACGAACTCTTTGAAACCATCCAACGGTAAGTCTGCACAGACGCGGCAACTCCGAGCCAAAGCGCTGAGAGTTGCCCGACGACTGGAACAATTCCTCGGGGTCCCCCGGCAGGAGAAGAGGCTCCCCAAACCCCTCGACATGCTCATCGCCACCATCCTCTCACAGAATACCAACGACAAGAACAGTCACCGCGCCTATACGCTCCTGCGGTCCAAATACCCAACATGGGATGCAGTTGCCAAACTCCCGACAAGGAGTTTGAAGACGACAATTCGGGTCGGAGGAATGGCAAACCAAAAGGCTCCCCGGATCAAAGAGGCACTGGCTGCCGTTGCGTCGCGCTATGGGAGGTATGATCTCAAATCCCTCGAAAGAAAGAGCAACGATAACGTGATTGAAGAACTGACGACGCTCAAGGGCGTAGGATTCAAGACGGCATCCTGTGTTCTCCTGTTTTCTATGGGGAGGGATGTGTTTCCGGTGGACACACATGTTCACCGGATTTGCGGAAGGCTCGGGTTGGCCCGAGGCTGCAAGACGCCGGAAAAGACATACGAAGTGATGAAACTGCTGGTGCCGAAGGGAAGAGGATACTCATTCCATACCAATCTCATTAGATTTGGGAGGAAAGTCTGCCGTTCCAACAACCCGGCATGCGACATCTGTCCCCTCTTCGCTGAATGTGAATATGAAGGAAAGAGCAAGAATGCTGTTCGTCGGACGCCTTCGCAGGCAGACCATGACTTCATGCTTCTCGACAACGTGCAGGTCAGCGCATGAAGGTCGAACGAGATCTCGTCCGGTCGATCCTTGTCATAAAGCTCCGCGCTGTAGGGGACGTCCTCCTCTCGACGATCGTCACGAAAAACCTCCGGCTCGCTTTCCCCGACGCCCGCATCGACTACCTGACGGAGTCACCCAGCATAGACATTCTGAAAGGAAACCCGTACATCAATGATACACTGGTGTACAACAGGGCAACGATGAACGGGGTCGAGCTCATCCGGTTGGTCCGCCGCCGTCGCTATAACCTCGTGATTGATCTCTTCGGCAATCCGCGAACTGCGTTGGTGACGAGGTTGAGTGGTGCCAGATACCGCGCGGGCTATTGCTTTCGCGGCCGGACGTATGCATACAACATCATCGCCACGCCGCGCGGCGGCGAAGTTCACAACACGCAGTTCAATCTTGATGCACTTGAAGCTCTCGGTGTTGCTATTCAGGACCGTAATATTTACTTTCAGTTCACGTCCGAGGATGCGGCATATGTTGATCGGTTCCTTCGAACCGCGTCTCTTGAACATGCGCTCCTCGTTGGCGTCAACACCGGTGGCGGATGGTACACGAAGCGCTGGCCGCTCGCTAACTACGCGGTGCTCGCTGACCGGCTGATTGAGAAGTACAATTCGAGGGTTGTGCTGACGTGGGGTCCCGGGCAGTATGCCGACGTAGAGCAGATACAGTCGCTCATGAAGCATCAGGCCTTCATTCCGCCTGATACTTCACTTCCTCAACTCGGGGCACTCTTGAAGAGATGTGCGGCGGTCGTGAGCAACGATTCCGGCCCAATGCATATTGCGGCGGCAGTCGGAACTCCTGTCCTTGGTATTTATGGTCCGACAAGGCCTGTGCTCCAGGGTCCGTTTGGCACGCGGCATCTGACTGTGCGACGTGAAGGTCTCGACTGTCTCGGATGCAATCTGACGGATTGTCCCATCGGTCATCCATGCATGTTGGATCTTTCAGTTGATGCGGTGGCAGAGAGCTTTGACCACCTAATGCGCAAGAATAACCTCATTCCATGAAGCAGGGCAAGAAGAAGCGCCTGACAATCCCGGACTGCAAGCACTTCACCGGCTACAAGCCCTGCTTTCCTGATACCCGCTGTTATCAAGAGTGCGTTGATTTTTCGCCCATTGGCACGAAGATCCTGATCGTCAATCTTGACGCGATGGGGAATGTCCTTGTCACAACCAGTCTCCTTCCCGCGATCAAGCGGAAGTATCCAAAAAGCCATATCACGTGGATCACGCTCAAAAACGCTGCACCGCTGCTTCAGAATAATCCCTATCTGGACAGGGTCTATGTTTGGGAACCCGAGAGTTGGCTGGTTCTCCAGCAGATGAAGTTCGACCTGGTCCTCAATGTGGACAAGTCACAGCAGTCGGGTGCTTTCACCATGAGCGTGAAGGCGAAGGAGAAGCTTGGGTTTGGACTGAACACGCGCGGCCAGATCATCCCTCTGAATAAAGAGGCCCACGAAAACTACAAGCTGGGCCTGGATGACCATCTCAAGTTCCGGATAAACCAGAAGACAGTCCAACAGTTACAGTGTGAGCAATTCAAGCTCAAGTACAAACGGGATGAGTACACGCTCGTGTTGTCACCGGCGGAGAAGGAGTTTTGCGAAACGTACAAAAGGGAAATGGGAATCGAGAACGGTGATCTTGTTGTGGGCTTCAATACCGGTTGCTCGGAGCTCTATCCGAACAAGAAGATGACGATAGGTCAACACGTTACGCTTATCAACCGGTTAGCAACGATTCCTGGATTGAAGCTTGTACTGCTTGGCGGGCCGGAAGACACCGTGCGCAATGCTGAGATCATGCGCCAGGTGCGAGAGAAGACCATCAGCACCCCGACGACAGAAGGCGTGCGCAGGGGGGTTTGCTACGAAGATGTCTGCGATCTGATCATCTCGGGTGATTCGTTTGGGATGCATGTGGCAGTGGGATTGAAGAAATATGTAATCGTTTGGTTCGGGGTGAGTTGCTGGACTGAGATTGATCTGTACGATAGGGGGATAAAACTCGTTCCTGAAGGTCTGGCATGTTCTCCATGCTGGAAGCAATCGTGTCCTTACAATCTCGAGTGTATCCAGATGATCGACCTTGATGCAATTATCCATCATGTGAAAGAGTACCTTGCCACGCGGAAGTATGCCTAGCAGTCCTTGAGGTACCACGATGAACATCCTTCAGAATGGAGAACGGAGTGCAAAGCAAGTTAAGAGTCGTCGCTTTACTTTTCTTCGTTGCCGCCACACATTACCCTGCCGATGCTCAGGAGGCACCTGCGCCCATCGAGTTTTTTCCAGGGTCGAAAGTCTTTCCGCTCTTCACCGCTGACGGGCTTTCACACCAGTTTTCCGTTTCACGTGTTACTGACAATCGCGACTGGATTGCTGCCATTGGGGGATCCATTCCTCTCGCAGAACTCCGCCTGCCAGCAATGACAATGCAGGGGAGTGTGGCGGTCACGATCTTCAACAGGCTGATCAAGACCCCGGGGCACCTGACCGTTTACACGATCGACTACAAGGTTGACATTCCAATAGATTTCCGCTTTTCAGAGCTCGCTTTGCGCGTGGCGGCAGGACACATAAGCAGTCACTTTGCCGACGACGCAATTGAACTTCTCGGTAAGAAATCGATTCAGCATGTGAACGACTATGTGACGCTCGCCGCTGCGTATGACCTTGCGGCAATTCACGGCTATGTCTACGCCGGATGCAACTACAGTTACAGCACCGTGCCAATCCCGAACAGGCCCTGGCTCTTCCAGGTGGGCGCTGAGTTCGCCAACGTGGGTCTTTTCAACGAAGTTTCAATGTATGGCGCCGTTGACGTCAAGGTCAAGGAGGAAGTCGGATGGGGAAGCACACGCAGTTTTCAACTGGGCTTCAAGTTATTCCAGCGCCACAACTATGGACTGCGTCTCGCGTACACTCTTCGCATGGGATACGAGGACCGGGGGCAATTCTATTTAAGCCAGGAAACGCGCAACCTCCTTTCAGCGTATATTGATTTCTGAGAGCTCATGATGAAAAAGGTCCTCACCATCTTACTCGTTCTCTGTGTCTCACAGGGGCTCTTTGCCCAGGACTCATTGAGCGTTACCGATGGCTTCCGGCTAAAGCCTGAGTTTAACGGACGAAAGATTGCGTCAACTGTTGCGATTGGCGGTCTTCTGACCACTTCATTAATCTGGTCATATGACACGTGGTGGAGAGATGCCGGAAGGGAGTTTAACTTCAAGACAGAGAACTGGTTGAACAACTACGCGCACGGACTGGACAAAATCGGTCACCTCTATACATCATATTTCTACTTCAACCTATTTCGGAACATCATGCTCTGGGGAGGCTATCAGCGCTCTAAGGCCGACTGGTGGGCGGCAGGAGCCGCGTCGTTCTTTGCTCTTGCGATTGAGGTTGGCGATGGAGTGTCGCCGCAATACGGTTTTGATTATCAGGATATTATCTTTAACTTCACCGGTGTAGCATACGGATGGACACAAACGCAGATACCGTTTCTGCAGCACTTTAATCTCAAGTGGAGTTATGTTCCCAACGATGGATACAAGCTCCCTGTTCGCTTTACCGACGATTATGATGCACACACCTACTGGCTCACCTGC
This sequence comes from Bacteroidota bacterium, assembly GCA_035687895.1. Lineage (GTDB taxonomy): Bacteria > Bacteroidota > Ignavibacteria > UBA10030 > UBA6906 > JAERML01. Next base: position 8,588 of record DASRUE010000301.1, read on the forward strand.
AACATCGACAAGTTGCTGCCAGCATCGGTAGAGCCATACTGGCCTGACTTCCTGCAGATTGCGCTTGGAGTGAGCGTTGATGACCGTCTTACGAAGAGAGAACTTGCAATCGGTCTCGATCTGAACATTGAGGCATTGTTTCCGACTGAGAACGAAGACTGGCTTCTGTTTGAGAAGACAGTGAACAAATTTCACTTCCCTGCACCGGCGATCAAATTTACTGAACAGAAATCGCCGAGGTATTACCTCTTGCATCGGAACTAGGGTCGCGCGGATGGCTGCATGTAACACAAAAGGCTGATCTCACGATCAGCCTCTTGTTTTGAACATCCTGTTTGCAAGTACTAGCGTTTTGACTTGAGATAATCCTGGAACTTGGTCGTCTTATAGTGGTCTTCTGCTATGAAGGAGAGAACCCCCTTGAACTTTTCCGCGTCTGCATAGCCGGGGTATACTGTAATTGGCTCGCCATTCGGCTGCAGAAAGATGATGCTAGGATAGCCAGTGACACCAAAGGCGCCGGCAAGATCCTGCTGAGTGTACGTTTCGCCCCTGTAATTGACTTTGGAAGACGACTCTGCATCTAACTTGACCACTATGTAGTGCTTGTTGAGGTATGCCCTAATCCCTCCGTCTCCGTAGGTCTCCTTATCCATTTTCTTGCACCAGCCGCACCAGTCTGTGTAGACGTCCACCAACACCTTTTTGTTTATCTTCTTTGCATTCGCAAGGCCGTCATTGAAGGACATCCAGGTCAGAGCCGATTTGTCACCTGCGTATCCATTGCACGCATATGTGAGAGCGAAAGAGATGATCAGAACATATCTGATGGACTGCATCGTAAGCCTTACAAGTTGAGCGACAGAGAGATCGTGTGCGTACTCCCGAGGTCTCCCGAAAGAGGGACATACGCATAGTCGAGACTCAGCAAGCCGTAGCTCACACCGAGTCCTGTGGTCAGACCTCGACCTTCCGAACCAAATTGATAGCCAATTCGCCCGGCAATCGTTCGACTGAAAAAGAACTCACCGCCGACATTCACGTACGATATCCCTTCGGGGAAGACATTGAGGTAATCTGCAGCAACGGCTACGATGGCATCGAGATTGGAGAGATCGAATGAATATGCCGGTCCGATCCGGAGAAGAGAGGGGAGCGTGGTCTTCTCGTCGCGTAAGGAACTCATGGCCCCGAGGTTTGCGAGCGTGAGTCCGACGGTCAGGTTTTCCATGGAGGTTCGGTACTGCGCGCCGAGATCTATACCGATGCCGGACGCCTCGTCAACAAGGATCTTCTCGAACAGGAATTTCCCCGTGATTCCCACGGTGAGTTCATCGGAAAAAGCCCGCGCATAGGTTGCACCGACGGCGTAATTCCGGGCAGTGAAAGTCGCTTCTGGTGCGCCGGGTCGCGTGCGTACTTCGATGTCGGCAACGGTCGTAGAATTGACGGAAAGTCCGATGGCATCCGACTCACTCAGATTCACAGTGGCGCCGAGAAAGTCCATCCGCGTATCCTGGATCCATTCTTTGTGCATAACCATTATTTGCGATGTCCGATCAGCAAGCGGTGGAAGAAGGATGCCTGCCGGGTTGTAGAATGTGGCTGCAGCACCGGATGCGTGAGCGCTCATAGCCTCTCCCATTGCGACCCCACGGCCCGAGATGCCAAGCTTCAGGAATGAAAGACCGGATTTCCCTGCCTGAGCCAATGCAGCCGTGTGAAGTATGAAGCTGGTTGTAAGCAGTGACAAGGCGAGCAAGAATGGGCGGTTGCGTATCATTTTCTTTCTCAAAAGATGACGGAGAGAGAGACAATGTGTGTGGGCGAGGGAGAGAATGCCTCGAGAACAAAAGTGTAGTGGAGTGCCGGTGTCCAGTTGCCGAAATCCTGTCGCGCGCTGAACCCGAAGCTCGGCTTGACACCATTTCCTTTTTCCTTCAAGTTAATCCGGTCCAGCCCGGCGCGTAGAGAAATCTCCGGGATCAAAGGAAGCTCAACACCAACACGCCCGATGAGCGTCTTCTGATCACTGAGTTCGAGGTCTGCGGCGATCACAGCGTTCGTATCGCCCGTACCAAACAGGTCGGGGAGCTTGTACGCCGCGCCGAGCGTGTAAAGCATGGGGAACTTCTCCTTAGTTGTATTACCACTCTGACCGTACAACTCGGACGTATCCCATTGGTACTTTGAGTTGATGTCCCGGATAGTTGCAGCAAGGGTGAGCGCATCGCTGACCGGCATGAGGAGACCGACATCGATGCCCACGGTGGTGGTGGAAACATCGGTATAGAGATGATAATAGAGAAGTTTGATGGTGATGCCGATCGTAAAACCGGATTGGAATCGGTTGGCGAAACTCATGAAGATCAGATTTTCAGAGGTCTTGAGAGGTCCCGTCCGTTCGCCATCGGAATCCCTTCCATCGATGTCGCTGACCCCTGCGTTGATGATACCCGCGGAAAGCCCCGCGCGAGGAGCAAGAGGTTGTGCGTAACTGATGAAGTTGAGGTGACGGTCGAGAGAGAGGATCCCGAACGAGGCCGAAATGTTTCTGTACGCTGCCCAAGGCGAGAGCGCGGGATTGTAGTATCCCACAACATCTCCCGTGGTGACAGCAGTGAGCGCATTCCCCATCCCGATGCCGCGTGCCCCAAACCCGAGTCTACTGAATGAACCCGGTCGTCCACCAAGTTGAGCAAAGCATGTGGTTGATATACCGATCAGGAGAAGCATGAACGAGATCCGAATTCGAAGGACTTTGATCATTCCGCGGGTCGCCATGCTATTGGAGAACCATCACCTTTCCCCACACAGGATCGCCGTTGTTCACAACCACCCGGTAGAAATACACGCCGTTGGAGACCTGCCGTTGCTGATCATCCTTGCCATCCCATAGTTCGTCATGTTCGAAGGCCCCAGAGCGTTGGGCGTCCTTGATGACAGTGCGGACGCGGTTCATACCAAAGTCAAATACTTCGAGAGTGACGGATGCTGCAGATCCTCCTGTGCTGTAGTGAATCCGTGCATACTCATCATCGGGAGAAAAAGGGTTGGGATACGCGTACGAGGCAGACGTGTTTCCAACGGGTTGGTAGGCTCGTTGGATTTCCCATGTTTGTCCGAATGGGTTCGCTGCGTTATCCAGTGTTTTGACGAGTCCGCCCCCTGTTCCGCAGTATACAGTATCGCCAACCACACCCACGGCAAAAAACGAACTCGTGGTAAGCAACTGTCCCGTCTTGCTGTCGATAATAGTTCCGGACCTAATCCACGAATTGCCACCGTTGTCCGTTCGGTACACCCCCTCATCAGTTGCAACGTATGCAATTGAGTCTTTGAAAGCGAAATCGTATGCTCGAACCCCATGAAGGAAGTTACGCCAGATGCGGCCGCCATCATCTGTGTAACAGATGCCAAACTCCTCACTCGGATCCAGGTCCGCCTTCCAGTTTGTGCACCAGAGTCGGTACGTCGAGTCGAGTTGTTGTCCTTTGATAGCAATGACCCAGTTGCCGAGTATGGACGACTGTTGATTCAGGGTATTGTATTTCGCCCACCTCACGCCACCATCTGTCGACTTGTTGACGCCACCAGCAGAACCTGCCCAAACGGTCGAGTCATTCTGAACGAAAACGGAGAAGAGGAGGAAATTGTTGTCGAGTCTGGGGTCGATCAGGTAACCCGTAAGATCGTCCTCCGGCGCGATAGAGCTACGGGCCCCGGAAGGAAGAACAATGCGCTGCCAGGACTGCCCGAGGTTGGTGGATTTCCGAAGCCCGCTGGACCAACTGGCAATCCAGACCGTCGAGTCGGAAAAAGCTGCGTCGAACGTGACATTCTGTTCGGGGACGACGATAGGAATGAAGCGGATGGTGTTTGTCCCGTAAGTCACGAGGCTGTCGTTTCTCCCGTCGAGCGTCTGCGGGAGTTGCAGCCAAGTGGAGCCGTTGTCGGTGGAGTAGGTATATCCGGTGCCAGTTTGAACAGCCTGGCCATCGACGTCTTTGGAGAAACCGGTGGAAGTCCAAGCAGTATCACCATGAACGGAAACAGAGAAAATTCCTCTGCTTGCAAACTGGGGGACTGACCGAAAGCTCTCCCAGGAAGCGCCACCGTTGCCAGACCGGGCAAGTCCCTTTCCTGTACCTATCCAGACGGATTGTCCTCTTGTTGCTATGTGAGAAACGGAATTGCTGGGAGGAAGGGAGGAGGTCGATCCTTGTGCTGATTGTAGCAATGGTGACTCAAGGTATGGAGCCTGGGCTGAAGCTGAAATCGGTCGACCAAGCAAGGCGACGCCGAGAATAATCAGGGTACGTGGCTTGGACATGATCTATTGGACGGTTAGGTAGTGAAGAAGTGTTGCACTAGTATCGCGACCATCCCATGCCTGGAACGCGAATCGGTTTGTGCGACGGACTGTCGGACCATCCACGAGGGGAATGAGGACTGAGTATTCGCCATCACCAGCCAAGGTATCACCGCTTGGTTGGAAGAAAGGCGGTCCCACAGGCTCCGTCCCCCCATCATCTTTCAAAAAGAATCTGACATCTGGAGTTGATGAGTCAAGACTGCGGAAAAAGACTTCCCTTACATCGGCCAAGCCGTCCGAGTCTGCCGCACTTATGGTTATGTGAACCAGAAGGCCTCCGCCTACGGGTACGATCACCGTATCCGGGGCGTCAAGATTTGCCAGAGCGGGAGCCGAGTTGTTTCTTAAGGCAAAAAACGAGACCTCCATCGCGTTGCTCTGTAATCCTTGGCTGTCCTCAGCGAAGACTCGGATGCGGTAACGTCCGGCTTGAGGTCTTGTGAGCTCAAAAGGAAGCGTGCCTGAATAAATGCTATCGTTCGAAGTGAGGTCGGGCGAGAGCCCGTCATCGTGAAGGTCAATCTGTTTGAATGGGGACGACGCGGATGGCCGGAGCGCTTCGGCAACTACTCTGGCAATGTTACCTGTGCCGTCGGGATTGGAGATTCGAGCGGTCACCACCGTGGCGACAGAATAATTCCCGTTGACCGGGGTGAGGGTATCCACGTTGATAGCGGACGGGCCCACTTGAACCGATGTCACGAAGGGCGGGGTTCCTTTGACGTCGACCGGGGCCAAGTTGTTGCTTTCGCAGCCTATGATAGCGGCTGCAAACAAGGTGAACCACGAAACAGCTTGGGGTATCTGTGGAAATCTGTTCATGGCCTCTGGAGCAACAAAAAACCGGGTCTCAATTTTGCCATCGCCGGATGGGTCATTGGGGCTCGGTGAACTATGGATTGGGATGGCCTCCTCCTCTCACGTGGGGTACGTATCTGCCTGTAATTCTAATGACGTACCAACTCTCCGATGGACGACCGATCCTTTCTCTATTTAAGAGTGTATCAAGACCAAAACTAGTTCAAAACTAAGAAAAGTGGGCACGAAAGTCAAGGACACAGATGTTGCTAGGGAGTCGAGAGGGAGAATGGCGTCAGCGAAAACGAACAGATGAAGATGGCGACGCAGATCCATCCTAACATCATTCGTGTTGGGTCAAGCGGAGTTTCATCCTCAAGTATCGGTCGGTTCAACTTCATCACCCTGTTAAACAACATTAACACCATAGCCCAGAACAGCCAGCCCGTGTATCCGTACTCGAAATCGATTCCAATTCCCGGCAGAAAGCCAGCTAGACCAAACAAGGCAAGTGCAACCAATGCGATCTGAGCGATACGGTGATATCCCTTGCCAAACATTGCGTAGGAGATGTGCCCGCCATCGAGTTGGCCGACAGGGATTAGATTGATTGCAGTGACCAACATGCCGAACCACCCGACACAGAGAAAGGGGTAATGATAGATTTCATTCATCGGTGGTATGAACGCACCCGCGGGAGAGAAGATCGATGAGACCGCGACGAGGATCAGATTCTTTCCGAACAACCAACCTCCTTCGGGAATCGTATCCAATCGCGCATACTCCGGATGAATACCGTAAAGATACTCGATGGAGGGGAGCGTCGTAAAGCCGTAAATCAGGATGCCAAGACTCACAATAAACCCGCTGATTGGTCCCGCAGCACCTATGTCGAACAGGACTTTGCGTGAGGGGATTGCCGATCGCAACCGGATCACCGCACCGAGGGTCCCGAATGGATTCAACAATGCAAATACGGAGAGTGACGGGAATGGAAGAAAGAAAGGAAGGGTGACGCTGACTCCATGCGTTCGTGCGGCGAAGTAGTGTCCGAATTCATGGGCCGCCAGCATTGTCGTGAGGAGGAGTGCATAAGTAAAACCAAAACCAAGATTTGTTAACTCCAGAGGATCAAGATTGAGCCACTGTACTCCCGCGAATGTTGCAGTGATGAAAGCGAGAATGAACAGGAGGAGGTGGATGAGAATGGATCGCAGAGAGAGAGTCCTG
>DASRUE010000302.1:0-2147 GCA_035687895.1 Bacteroidota bacterium
TTGGAGTGGACTTGAAGTTTTTCGTAGATGTGGCGGATATGATTGCGGACTGTATCGAGGCTGATGAAGAGGCGCTCCCCAATCACGCTGTAGTTGAGTCCGTCGGTAAGAAGAGCCAGGATTTCGGATTCACGCGGCGTGAGTTGCACCGTCTGCCCCTCCGCAGGCACATGGCGTTTTAGCATCGCTACTGCCTGCCGTGCGATAAACGGAGTCATGGGCATTCCTCCGGCTGCTGCTTCTTCAATGGCTTGCAGGAGCCGCGCCGGAGGAGTTTTCTTCAGGAGGTAGCCATCAGCTCCGGCCTGGATTGCCCGAAAAATGTTCGTGTCGTCCTCGAACACGGTCAGCATAATCACCTGCGCGTTCGGATGCTTTTGCTTGATCAGGCTAAGGCCCTCGATGCCTGATTTGCCGGGGAGATGGATATCCAGCAACACGACGTCTGTTGCAGGCATTTTCAGAACGCCTTCCTCAAGAGAGGCGTATCTGCCAACGCAGCGGAAGCCATCGGTCCCCTGCAGGACATGGTACAGACCTTCACGGAAGTCATCGTGGTCCTCAATAATCGCTACGCGTATGTTCACCGATTCGGTCATGCTGAGCCATTTATTCTACGCTTGTTGGCATGGATGCTGGAGTCGATATGCAAAACAGTAAGTCATGCTGAGCGCAATGAAGAGCGAAGCGACGAACGAAGTCGAAGCATGACATGAGCGCTTGTGGCTCGTCACACCCTTCTCCCGATGAACTGCATCGGGACCGGCAAAAACGTCGGGACTACGCTCAGGGTGACGTTGATACTCGGTCCAGGGCTTTATTGCATTGGTAATACAAGCTACGCTAAGTCTTACGGGTAAGCAATGACATGTTCATGCCATGCTCACCGAAAGACGGAGCGTGGTCCCTTTGCCTGGAGTTGAGAGGATGGACAAGCTACCCCCCATTTCTTCCGCTCGCTTCGTCATGTTCCGCAGCCCGTGCCCGCGGACCGGATGATCGTCCACTTCAGCAGCAAGCGATGTTCCCTGGCGTTGCTCATCCATGATGAAGCCAACCCCGTCATCCTCAATCACCATCTCGAACACAGAATTGATGATCTCGACCCGCATCGACACCGACTTCGCTTGCGCATGTTTGATGATGTTGTTGATTGCCTCTTTGAAAATGAGATAGATACTCTTGCGCAGCTTCTCGGGAAGCTGGACAACGTCTATGTTCTTGGGTACCTCAACAGCGTATGCGATCCCGTGTGCAGAGCAAAGATCCGAGGCAAGGTCTTTCATCCGCCAGAGCAGATCCTCCAGCGTATCATGGCGCGGCGTTACCGACCAGACGATATCGCTGACCGCGTCTTGTGCTTCGTTCAACAATGTGCCTATCCGCTGCACAAGCTCGCGGGTTGGCTTCGACGTTTCCCGCAATCCTCGGTTGAGTGACTCGGTGTAGAGTGCTATGCTTCCAAGCGTAGAAGCAACGTCATCGTGAAGGTCACTTGCAATCCGGTCTCTCGTGCGATCTCGTTCTTGCAGGATTGCTTGTTCTTGCTCCAACTGTTGGATTCTCTTCTTCAGCTTCTTCATCTCGATATACCGAATACCGCCGCCAACTGAGCCGGCAACGGTCAGCCAGAAGAATGTCGTGAACCACCACGTCTTCCACCACGGTGGTATGATGATGACTGCAATGGATGTTCCCTCTTCATTCCACACACCATCATTGTTCGATCCCTTCACTCTGAAGACGTATTCGCCCGGCTCCAGGTGTGGATATGATGCGTATCGGCGAGTCCCAGAATACACCCAGTCTCTATCCAACCCCTCCATCTTGTAGGCATATTGGTTCTTTTCAGAACTGACATAGCACAGCGCTGCAAATTCAAATGAGATAAAATTCTCAGTGTAGGGCAAACGTATCTCCTTTCCAAAAGGAAAAGGCTGTTCAAACTTCCGGAAAGAAGTTATCACAATCGGAGGCACATAGGAGTTGTCCCTGATACTATCGGAATGAAAGCGGATGAGACCTTTGGATCCACCGAAATACATTTCGCCATTCTTTACTCTACAGCCATGCCACAGTTCGCCTGGTGCATCGTAGTTCTTGAACCGCCCGATTACCGGGTCAAACTTCAATATCCTCGTAGCTGC
>DASRUE010000303.1:0-2127 GCA_035687895.1 Bacteroidota bacterium
CGGCAATGCTGAAGGATGACGATACCTGCATCCGGTGCGGGCTCTGTGCCACCCGGTGTCCGACCGATGCAATGACCATGGAGGTCTTTTACTATGAAGAGCGGGAAGCAGTGTAGCCAGGAAACGTGAGGATTCAACAACAGGAGCACTACTCATGAAGCTGTTCAGTAAACGAGAAGCCCCCAAAGAGATGAAGCCTGTGGGCACCGGTGAGACGGGGCGTCGCTCGTTTCTTCAGAAGCTCGGTTTTGGTGGAATGATCGCCGGACTTGCCGGCTTCAGCTTTCAGTCATTCCGTTCGCTCATCCCAAACGTCCTGTACGAACCGCCGGCGAAGTTCAAGATCGGAACACCCTCGGCGCTCGCAGACGGGATGACATTCCTGGAAGACAAGCGGCTCTACATCTTTAAGGAAGGAAAATCCTTCTATGCAATCTCGGGAGCTTGTACACATCTTGGTTGCACGGTCAAGTATTCCAAACTCCAGCAGCCAAAGCAGGTGGAGATTGACGGGGAGATGAAATCGATCCCGTTCGAGTTCCATTGTCCCTGCCATGGCTCAAGGTTCTATGCGGACGGTACCAACTACGACGGACCGGCCCCGAAACCCCTCCACTGGTTCAAGCTGGAAGTATCACCGGATGACGGACAACTCGTGGTGAATATGAGCGAGGAAGTTGAACAGAACTTCCGCCTTACCGTCTGATCCTTCCGACATTAACGAACACGGAGCAATAGTATGAGTATCATTGAAGCAGCCACGATTGCGTACAGGAAACTCACGTGGACCTGGAAGCCGGAGAGCGACAAGGAAGCAGGAGACGCCATCGTCAAGAACATTCTTCTCCACTGGTTTCCGAACAAAGTCACCAAAGGGAGCCTCTCCTGGAATTACTCGTTCTATCTTGGCACGATCTCCTTTGTTCTGTTCATGATTCTCACGGTGACTGGCGTCGTGTTGATGTTCCTCTACGTCCCGTCGGTGGAGCGGGCCTACACATCAGTCAAGGACCTCGAGTTCGTTGTTTCTTTCGGGTGGTTCCTTCGCAGTATGCACAGGATCGGCGCGCATTTGATGGTTGCTGTGGTGTTCATGCACATGGTCAGGGTGTTCTTCACGGGCGCATACAAGAACGGCAATGCTGCAGGCGCCAACCGTCCGCTGAACTGGATCATCGGGATTGCACTCCTCATTCTCACGCTCCTCCTCTCGTTCACCGGTTACCTCCTGCCGTGGGACCAACTCGCGTTCTGGGCGATCACGGTCGGTACGAATATCGCGAGTGCAGCACCGCTCGTAGGAAAATGGATCCGGTTCGTTCTCCTCGGCGGGAGCGACATCGATCAGGGCGCCCTCATCCGGTTTTATGTGCTGCATGTTTTCTTCCTCCCCATGGTAGTCCTTTTCCTCTTTTCCTGGCACATGTGGCGCATCCGGAAGGACGGTGGACTCGCGGTCGTGGATCACGAGGTATTACAACAGAAGGCGGAGAGAGCCACTCCAGTCAAATCCAAAACTTATTCGCTCCTCGGCATTACGAAGGGGACAACGGTTCACGTGCAGAACACAATGGTGGATGAAGAGAAAGACTCCGTCCCCTCCACCCCCAACCTGACCCGCCGTATCTGGCTGGTAACGATGGCCACGTTCGTCGGTTTGGTTATCTTCTCGATCATTTTCCGTGCGCCACTGGAAGCGCCCGCAAATGCTGCAGTCACGCCCAACCCGGCAAAGGCGCCATGGTATTTCTTGTGGCTGCAGGAAATCGTCACGATCTCTACTGTCACGCTCGGTTCATTTACCATCAATGGCGCACTCATCGGCGGAATCCTGCTCCCGGGATTCCTGGTGGTGCTGGCACTCTGGTGGCCGTATCGCGACAAGTCGGGCATCAATGCCGTGGGCGTCTGGTTTGCGCCGGAACGGAAGATCCAGAACTGGGTCTTCATCGTCATCTGTTTGTCGATTATTCTCTTCACCATCATCGGCACATTCCTGAGAGGCCCGTACTGGAATTTCTACTGGCCCTGGGAATCGTGGCCGGAAGTCCCGGTGAAGTTCTGATTCCACTCTCAACGAAAACGGACTACTGAGTACGGGCGACACTATGGACCACAAAACAAGCA
>DASRUE010000304.1:0-8133 GCA_035687895.1 Bacteroidota bacterium
TGATCAAGGTGGCTGCCCGGATCGGCGTCCGGTGGTTGCTCGGAACCATCATCGTCGGGTATCTTGCCGCCATTTACACGTACTTCAAGGTGACGAACCCGGTCCAGCTTGTGTCGGAGGTGATGAAGCATTATCCCGACGTGAATGAATACTTTGGCTACCTCGATCCCCCGTTTGTGCGATACCTTCCCAACCATTGGGTGACGGAGTTTCTGTACTGGTCTACCAACGACGATTATTCCCGTGCGATCCCGTATCTCTCGCTTCTCTTCCTGACGATGGTAGGCCTGATCGTACTTGGCGGACTGATGGCCCACCGTTACTACTATCAGAGTTGGCTGGCCGCATCCGACATGCAGGCGATGCGCGGTCCCGCGACATCACGGTTTCGTTTCCGGTTCATGGAGTTTGGCCGGAACACATTCTTCTCAGCGCAGACAAACTCGTTTCTCAAACGAGACTTCTGGCTTTTTTTCCGGGAACCGAGCCAGTGGCTTCACCTGCTGTTGATGCTCATTCTGCTTTGCATTTTTCTGATCTCTATCGGTGCCCTCGATCTCCGGATCAACCAACCGTTGATGCAAGCCGTTTCCTTTCTGGTTATCTTCCTCTTCAATGGATTCCTGATCGCGTCCATCGCGCTCCGATTTGTCTTTCCATCTGTCAGCCTTGAGGGGGTGGCCTTCTGGGCCGTTCGGTCTGCACCTGTATCGCTGAACAAGCTCTACTGGCACAAGTTCACGTGGGCATTCTTCCTGGTTCTTATTGTGGCCGAAGGGCTCACGGTGACCTCCGTCTCCCTCGTTCGAAACGATGTGATTCTTGTGTCGGCGGCGGCGATCTGTACGGGGTTTGTTGCACTGTCCTTGACGAGTCTGAACATGGGGGCGGGGACCTATTTTGCGGTGTTCAATGAAAAGAACCCCATCCGCGTTGCCTCATCGCAGGGTGCATCGTTGACGTTCCTCGCCAGTATGGCGTATCTGACCACCGTGGTTGCCGTGCTCGTCATGCCATTGAACAGGTTCTTTGAAGTGAAATTGCTGCAGGGAACATCTCCCCCTTCAGGAATGTACACACCGGTGGTGATTGTCGGGATACTCTCCATGCTTGTGTTTGCCCTCTCCACCAGCATTGGCATAAGAGCAATGAGGCGGGACTACTAGCAGGCGGCACGGGATCAACAGCGTCACATTTGTTTGTTCATCATTCCATCACTCCCCATGGTTCATTTCATACGACGAGCATCCCTTCTCCTGCTGGTTTACGTAACTGTGTCAGGTGTACTCCGGGCGCAAGAGACCATCTCGTACTCCCAGTCAGCGGAGAACACATTCCAGGATGGAATTGCAGCACTTGCGCAAGAGCGATACGCTGACGCGGTGAGCGCGTTCGACCAGGTCATTCGGTCAGGGGGGCCGAACCAGCGGACGACTGCTGCCTATGTGATGAAAGCAAAGGTGTTGCTCCACCTGCAGGAGACGCTTGAAGCGGCAAAGACCCTCCGGACGTTTCTCTTTACGTTTCCTTCCAGCAGCTATGTGCCGGATGCGGAGTTCACCATGGGTTTGCTCCAACTCCGGATCCAACGCTATGAAGACGCCGCTGCTTCTTTCATGACCGCATGGCGGGGTGCAAAATCCCTGCCGAATCAAACCCGCCTTGTCTCTGACGCACGCACAGCTCTTCAGCGGACGCTGGAGTTGCATCTGACATCGGGAGATGTTCGCCAGATGATCGGTGCTTCGAGTGAACGCGACGAGCGGGCGTTTCTCTGGTTGACACTTGCAACGAAGGAGATTTCAGATGGGCGTGTAAGCGCCACCAGCATCATTCTGGACACATTGGATCTACAATATACGGGAAACCCGTTTGGAGCGGAGATTGCTCTCTTGCGCAGCCAGCTCCAGCAGCGGAGCAGCGTGAAGATCGGTGCTCTCCTTCCTGTCATGCGGAAGAGCGAGCCTTCTGCCATGAAAGAGATCGGAACGGAGATTGAGGATGGCGTGCAGTTCGCGGTAGAGGAGTACGCAAAAGACTCCACAACCCGCGTGAAAGTCACACTTGTCACACGTGACACTGAGCGCGACCCATTGGTGGCGGCGCGGGGGATACAGGAACTTACAAGCGATGACAATATCATCGGCATTGTTGGTCCGGTTTTTTCCAATGAAGCAGCCGCCGCAGTGGGATTGGCGAATTCCCGGGGCTATCCGCTGGTGACACCCACGGCAAATGGCAATGGCATTGCGGCCGTGGGCCAGTATATCTTTCAGGCCAATCCCGATTACGACACGCGGGGGAGGGCAATGGCACGCTATGCCGTGCAGGTGAAGGGAATGAAAGTGCTGGCCGTCCTCGCGCCGATAGACGCGTTTGGCAAATTCATGGCGGAAGCGTTCGCGGGGGAAGCCCTTCGCCTCGGTGCAAAAGTGATTGCGACAGAATGGTATCAGCGAGGTGCATCGGATTTGACAGGGCAGCTTGCCAACATCCGCAAAGCGGGCATGCTTGCGGGCGTCGAACCGACGATTTCATTTGCAGGGCAGGTCAACCAGTCGGACATAGCCAAGCTCGTACAACTTGGCGTTCCTCTCAGCACGATCGACTCTTTGCTGGACAAATCAAGCATGGTGAAGGCAACCGAGTTTCTGGGCCCTGACGCCAAACGGCTGATCGACTCACTCGGGATTACTGCATTGTACGAAGAGCCGAAGACGGACAGTCTGCAATATCCCGTTACGACAATAGATGGGATCTATATTCCGATTAGTGGCCCCGGGGAGATTGGCATTGCCTCGTCTCAGATTGTCTTCTTTAATTTCAAAACGCACATTCTCGGCTCGGGAGAATGGAATAGCTTTGCGGACCTGGACGCGAACAAGAGATACTGCGATGGTGTCATCTTCGAATCAGACTACTTTGTAGATTCCAAAAGTCCGGGCTATGTCGAGTTCTTCAACCAATTCTACGAGCGGTTCAAGAAACGGCCGGGAAAGAACACGTTGTATGGATACGATGCCACACGGATGATGCTGGATGCCATTCAAACCGGCGCCTCCACCCGTGAGGGGCTGATGCGTTCGTTGCAGGGTGTGCGTGAGTACCGGGGCTTTCACTCGCGGATTGGATTCTCCGACAATCGGGTGAACTCCTGGCTCTGGATTCTCCAATACTCTGGTGATCAGATTCGAAAGCTTGACGAGATTCAAGTGGAATAATCTCCGGGGAGAGGCGCCATGGATAAACACTTGTTGCAGGAACCAGGCTATGCACGTACACGGATCAAGGACTGGCCGGCCAACGAGCGCCCGCGTGAAAAACTCTTGAAACAAGGTCCGGGCGCACTTACCGATGCAGAGCTTCTTGCTTTGTTGATAAGAACAGGTACGGGCAAACAAACGGCAATTGATCTCGCGAAATCGATGCTCTCGCGAGAGAGGACGCTCCGATCGATCGGCGCGAGAAGTGCGTCAGAGTTAATGCGAATTCCCGGGATCGGTGAAGCAAAATCTGTAGAGTTACTCGCGGCGTTTGAGATCGGACGACGGGTGCAGGCGGCAAAGGAAGAGGAGAGGCTCATAGTCAGATCACCGGGGGATGTTGCGCAGTTCATGGTCCCGAGGCTTCGCGACCTTTCCAGCGAGGTGTTCTATGTCCTTGTGCTTGATTCAAAAAACGGGCTGAAAGGAGACGTACGCATTACCTCGGGCACGCTCAACGCAAGCCTTGTGCATCCACGCGAAGTTTTCAAGGTTGCCATCGACCATCTGGCGGCCTCCATCGTCGTGGTACACAACCACCCCAGCGGCAACCTCGAGCCAAGCCGGGAAGACATCGAGATCACGAAGCAATTGGTGGAGGCAGGGAAGGTGGTTGGTATTCCTCTTCATGACCATCTGATTGTTGCCGGTGATGGGTTCACCAGCTTTGCCGAACGAGGACTCATCTGAGGAAAAAAGACCTCTTTAGATTCAAAAAAAACCACGCAAGTCGAATTTAGTGGTTGACAAAGAAACGGAGTTTTCGTATAATTTGCTCAGACTATTGCACTTACACCCAACATCTTCCTCAGTACACACATATCCCTAGGAGGGTTCTCATGCCACGATTGAATCGGACGGTCATCACGTTTGGAATGACTCTCCTCTTTTCAAGTTCCCTTATCCTGTTTGGCTGTTCTTCCAGCCCAGATGAGGCTGAACTGAAGCAATTGAATGACTTGAAGGAGGAGTACGCGGCGTTACAGAAGGAATCGGCCGACAAGGAAGCGCAGAAAGCGGCGCTCGATAAAGAGATCGCAGAAAAGAATGCGAAGCTCAAGAAGTGTAACGACGACCAGCAAGTAGTCAAGCAGCGGCTTGGACAGTAAGCCTGCTGACCAACCCGAACGTGCATGAACGAACACAATAAAGGAGTTCTTCACAATGAAATGGAATAGAAACCTCGCCGTCCTGCTCGCGGCACTGCTTCTGCTTTCAGTTGGCGTCGCCTCGGCACAGGAAGAGATGACGAAAGATCAATGGCAGCAGGAAATGAACCGCTATACGCAGTTGCGGAATGAGATCAATGCCAAAGTCGCAAGTCTCACCACACAGATCGGTGAGATGCAGGGGCGATCGTCCAAACTTGACGATGATATCAAGAAGTGCATGGATGAGTTGTATGCGCTTGTCGGTTCGGATGCAGAGAAAGCAGCAGCCTATCGTGCTGAAATCGAAGCCGCCGAAAATGAAGCCAATGAGCTCATGCGCCTTTCTGATGCAGATCTGATGGCCCGCAGTGGGGAAGTAGACCAACTCGCTGCCAAAGTCAAGTCACTCTGGGAAAACAAGCTCTCCCTCATTCCCGAATTCTGGGATCGTCTCACCGCGTTGAACGACAAGGTGAAGAGCCTTCAGAGCACAATTTCTGGAGCCGGCAAGACGTACACGGTCGGGACCTGGTCAAGGGACCGGGATTGTCTCTGGAACATTTCCAAGAAGAAAGACATCTACAACAACGCATGGATGTGGCCGAAGATCTGGCAGGGCAACCGGGACCAGATCAAGGATCCAGATGTTATTCATCCCGGACAGAAGTTGAAGATCCCCACCGCCGGTGCCATGACAAGCGAGGAAAAGGCAGCAGCCCGTTCTTACTACGGCAAGAAGGCGGGAAACTAGGAGGCGCGCAGAGCTATTCGCATAACCGCGGTTCCGGCTTTCGAAACGAAAGCCACACATAACCTGACCCCCTTTCCTGTGTTCTGCAGGAGAGGGGGTTTTCTGTTTGTACCGCTTATCCATCGATGACCAAAGGAGGGCTCTGTTGGTAGAAAGGAAAATCAAGATTGAGGTGGCCGACCCGCTGGGGTTGCTCGGCCTGAATGATTCAAACCTGCAGATCGTGGAGAACAGATTTGATTCTGTCATTACGGTCCGCGGGGACACTGTCACCGTCCGTGGAAACCAGCCTGAGGTCGACCAAATAGAAAAGGTGTTCAAGGAACTCATGTTTCTTGTCACCAGGAACGGCAACCTAACGACCAACGATGTCGATACGGTGATCGATCTAGTGACTGCGAACGGCGAACCCGCTCTTCCCAAGACCATCGCCTCCTCGCTGAATTCTGACGAGCTGGACTCTACGATTCTCTTTACCAAGAACCAGATTATCCGGGCGAAAACCCCCGGCCAACGGGCATACCTGCGACAGGTGCGAAAAAACGATATCGTGTTTGCCGTTGGTCCCGCTGGAACTGGAAAAACCTACATGGCAGTTGCGTTGGCCGTAGCGAGCTTGAAGAATAATGAGATCACCAAAATAGTTCTCACCCGCCCGGCCGTAGAGGCGGGAGAGAGTCTCGGATTTCTCCCTGGTGACTTGAAGGAAAAGATCGACCCGTACCTCCGTCCGCTGTACGATGCGCTGGATGACATGATTCCTGCGGAGAAACTCCGGGGCTATATCGAAAAGAGAGTGATTGAGATCGCGCCGCTTGCCTACATGCGGGGGAGAACCCTGAACAATGCCTATGTCATCCTCGATGAGGCCCAAAACGCGTCGGCGATGCAGATGAAGATGTTCTTGACCAGACTCGGGCCCAATTCGAGGGCAATCATCACCGGTGATGTTACGCAGATCGATTTGCCTACAAAATCCGCGTCAGGACTGGTGCAAATTCAGGAGGTGTTGAAGAATGTGGAGGGGATCGCGTTTGTCTATTTTGACCGGAACGATGTTGTTCGCCATCGCCTGGTGAAGGACATCATAGACGCATACGACAAATATCATAACGGTGGCACAACTGCGCCGCCAACGAAACAATGAAAGGAGCGGGGACTAGAGGCCGTTCTTCTTCGCTCTATTCCAGAGCGCGTCCATTTCTTCGAGCGTGGAGTGGTGGATGTTTTTTCCAGCATTCTTCAAGCCTTCTTCGATGTACTCGAACCTCCGCCTGAATTTCTCGTTGGTTGAGCGGAGGGCATTCTCCGGATTGATATCGAGGAACCTGGCGTAGTTGACAAGAGCAAAGAGAAGATCACCGAACTCCTCTTCGCGCTTTTTTCCCTTCTTCTTCCTGAGTGACCTCTTCAGTTCAGCCAGTTCTTCCTCGACCTTCGCCAATACATCCTCAGCGTTCTTCCAGTCAAACCCCACTTTGGCGGCACGTTCCTGCATGCGATGGGCCCGCTGCAACGCGGGCATCCCTTTGGGCACGCCCTCGAGTATGGACGTTCGTCCTTCCGCCATTTTGAGCTTCTCCCAATTGTGCTTTACCTCGCTCACCGTCTTGATCGCCTTCTCGCCAAACACATGAGGATGGCGACGAATCAACTTTGCACTGATTTCCTTAATCACTTCTCTCAGTGTGAACTCCCTTTCCTGTTCCGCAATGGTTGCATGCATTACGACGTGGAGCAGCAGGTCGCCCAGCTCTTTCCTGAGGTCGTCCATGTTGTTCTCATCGAGCGCCTCCACTACCTCATAAGTCTCTTCAATCAGGCTGTGTCGGATCGATTGATGGGTCTGCTCCCGGTCCCAAGGGCAGTCGTGACGCAGCCTCCGGACAATGGCGACGAGTTCTTCTATTTCTTGTGTGGGAATTCTTGGATACCGTGTACGCATATCGGTCTGGTGTGCCTGATGAGAGAATAGAGGGTGGTGGGTCAACTTAGAGATTTGGAGAATCACTTGCAACGATGTCAGTAGGCTCAAGCTGGATTCTCTGAATACGTTTCTCTATATTGGATGCACTTCGAACGCGTTTACACATATCTGGAATGGACCGATGAATCGGAAACGGCGCGCGCTATTGATCTTCTTGATTATCCTCATCCCCGCTTTGTTCATTGTGCTCCAGCGCAGGACACAAGAAGTGTCGATGCTCCTTGTGAACGGCGTTATCTACACAGTGAACGACGCTCAGCCGGAGGCGGAAGCCATAGCTGTGAAGGATGGGATAATTGTGGGAGTAGGGAGTACAGAAGAGATCCGGCAGTCCTTTACATCGCTCACGGTGATAGATTTGCAGTCCCGCCCGGTTTATCCGGGGTTCATTGATTCGCATGCGCACATGGAAGGACTTGGGGCGTTGGTGACGAACCTGGACCTTGGGAATTCAAAATCGGTGGAGGATATACAGCGGCTTGTCGCAGAGCGTGCAAAGATTCTCCCGCCAGGATCCTGGCTCCGTGGCCGTGGATGGGATCAGAACAAATGGCCGAAGAAGGAATTCCCCGAGCATCATATGCTTGATGTCGTTGCAAAGGACATCCCCGTGTATCTGCGCAGGGTTGATGGGCATGCGGTGTGGGTCAATGGCGTTGTTCTGGGTGCAGCTGGGGTTACAAAGGGTACTCGCGATCCCGAAGGAGGAAAGATCATCAGGGATAGGAACGGAATCCCGACCGGAGTCTTCATTGACAACGCGATCGACCTTGTGGAATCTGTTGTTCCTCCACCGAGTGAATTGGAACGAACAGAAGCAATGACGCGAGCAGTGCAGGGATGCCTGAAGGTCGGACTGACTGAGGTGCACGACATGGGTGTAGACCTATCGGGAATCGGGATTTACAAGAAATTGATCGGTGAAGGGAAGTTCCCTTTTCGGGTGTATGTAGCGATCGACGGGATTGGCGAGACGTGGTC
>DASRUE010000305.1:0-4752 GCA_035687895.1 Bacteroidota bacterium
CATCCCGAGCAGGATGGGACCATACGACTCCGCTCCGCCAAGACGGGCAAGGAGCTTGGTTGCAATATTCGCCGACTCGAGGTTCGGGCAGACGAGCAGGTTGGCCCCCTTCTTCAGCGTGCTGAACGGGTAGAGGCTCTCGACAATCTCCGGCACAACAGCGGTATCCGCCATAATCTCGCCATCCACCATCAGCTCCGGCATTCGTTTTTTCACCAGCTCTGCCGCCCGCGCCATCTTCTGCGCCAGCGGATGTTGTGTGCTGCCGAAGTTGCTGAATGACAGCATCGCAATCCGCGGTTCGATATCGAAGCTCCGGACCTTCTCCGCGGCAAGGATGGCAATATCGGCCAACTGTTCCGCCGTCGGGTCGAAGTTCACGGTGGCATCGGTGATGAACCGGACGTCGTTCTTGAACACGAGCATGTAGAGACCAGCAACGGTGGTCAGGCCTTCGCGCGGACGTATCACCTGCAGCGCCGGACGGATCGTTTCCGGATAGTGTTGCGTCAGGCCCGACACCAGTCCATCCGCATCACCGGTATGGACCATCATCATGCCGTAGTTAATGGGACGACGGACGAGGGTACGGGCATCGGCCTGGGTGACACCTTTTCGCTTCCGCATGTCGTAATATTTGCTGGAGTAGGCGTCGAACTTCTGTGAGTGTACCGGATCGACGATCTCGACGCCGTTCAAATCCAGATCGAGCATCTTGATCCTCTCGCGGATAACCTCGCGGTCGCCAATCAACACCGGTTCGGCAATCTTCTCATCCACGATGATCTGGCTGGCACGCAGGATCTTCTCCTCCATACCTTCCGGGAAGACTATCCGTTTCGGTTCGCGTTGCGCCTTGTGGATGACGACCCGCATGATTTCCTTGGCGCGGCCAAACCGGCTTTCCAACGCGTCGCGGTACCCTTCCATGTTGTCAATCGGTTTCCGCGCAACGCCGGTTTTCATCGCGGCCGCTGCCACCGCAGGAGCAACCCACAACAGGACGCGCGGGTCGAACGGCTTCGGAATGATGTACGTCCGCCCGAACTTGATCTTCTCTCCGCTGTATGCCTTGATCACCGAATCGGGGACGTCCTCCTTGGCAAGTTCTGCAAGGGCATGGGAGGCCGCGAGCTTCATCTCGTCATTGATCGCCGTGGCCATCACATCAAGAGCGCCGCGGAAGATGAACGGAAAGCCAAGCACGTTGTTGACCTGGTTCGGATAGTCGGACCGCCCGGTGGCCATCACCACGTCGGGACGCGCATCGAGTGCGTCGCCATAGGTGATCTCAGGATCAGGGTTTGCCATGGCAAAGATGATCGGATTCTCAGCCATCGCCCTGACCATCTCCTTCGTCACGACACCCTTCACCGAGACTCCGGCGAACACATCTGCACCCTTCATCGCATCGGCCAGCGTCCGGGCCATTGTCTCAACGGCAAAGAACTCCTTGTACGGGTTCATCCCCTTGGTGCGCCCCTTGTAGACGACGCCGTTGGTATCGCAGAGGATGAGGTTCTCGCGCTTTACGCCGAGCTTGATATAAAACTTCGCACACGCGATCCCTGCCGCGCCCGCACCGCTGAACACCACCTTCACATCTCCGATCTTCTTCCCCACCACCTCCAGTGCATTCAGCAGACCAGCGCCGGAGATGATTGCTGTTCCGTGCTGGTCATCGTGGAAGACCGGGATGTTCATCGTCTTCTTCAGTTCTTCCTCGATGCGGAAGCATTCCGGCGCTTTGATGTCTTCGAGGTTGATCCCGCCAAACGTCGGTTCCAGTGCCTTCACGATCCGGATAATTTCCTCGGGGTCCTTTGTGTCGAGCTCAATGTCGAACACGTCGATGTCCGCAAAGCGTTTGAAAAGGACACCCTTCCCCTCCATTACCGGTTTGCCTGCCAGGGCCCCGATATCGCCCAGCCCCAACACCGCAGTTCCGTTACTTATGACTGCAACGAGGTTTCCTTTTGCGGTGTACTTATATGCATCAGCCGGGTTGGCTGCAATTTCCAGGCATGGCTCTGCAACGCCGGGGGTGTAGGCGAGCGAAAGATCTCGCTGCGTTGCGCACGGCTTCGTGGAGATGACTTCAATCTTCCCCCTTCTGCCCTGACTGTGGTAATCAAGGGCATCTTGTTTTCGTATCATTGGTAGACCTCCTTATGATATCCAGCCAGAGGAGATTCTCTCCTTGTCCCCTGGTTATCGAGACAAATGAAGAATGCGTGCTGGATGTGACTGTGCAGAAATTCGTATATCTATCCGCTGTCGAAAGGTCAAACGGTGTGCCACGGCGCCACAATCCATTCCGCATAAAACGGAGGGAATTCCTGCAACTCTCTGCCATGATTCCTGCAATGCTTTCGCTCGTAGGAAAGCGATTCTCAGATTCAGTAAGGCGGGTCGCCCATCGAGAACGTAGAGTTTCTCGATATTAATGGGCCCAAGTCACCGTATTATCGTGAGGATTCTCTCCCTTATTTCACACCTTTCTGCGGAAGCGCGGATGATTCGATTGTGCAACAGAACTCCCCTTCTTTCCCTCAGCCTATTGCTGGTCCTTTCCGCTTCTACTACGACGTCTCAATGGCAGTGGCAGAACCCGTTGCAGCAGGGGAACACATTGTTTGGAGTTTGCATCATTGACCAAAGCACCGTTGGGTGAGGATGTGCTTGACCTTGTTGACGGCGTAGCCGAACCAGGCACACACACGGTGCAGGCAGGGGATCTCGCCAGTAGTTTGTATTTCTACAGACTTCAGGGAAGCGGTGGAGCAACAACAAAGGAAGGTGGTTCTTTTCAAATAGACATTCTAGCTTTGAGTCATTTTGGGCGACTCTCGTGTTTGAAACGGTGTCGCACCTACCTTGATTCTTACCCGCATTTTGGCTACACTAATCAAACCACAGGGCACACACCATGAGCAGCTTGATGGATCATGGCATCTGAAGGGCTAGTCGCGGAAACCTCCACCTCTTCCCTCCCGTCTCCCGGTTCGGCAAAAACCTACAATCGCAGCAAACTCGGCGCAGGGGTCGCTTCTTCGGTCCTCTCGTTTGCATTGCTTTTGGTGCTGGTACTGTCCGGCCTGACGCGGGACATCGAGGCATGGGTTGAATCCATGGTCGGCGGGGATTACGGGACGCTTCTTGTCTTTGCGTTCGCCATCGGACTAATCCAGAGCGCATTCACGCTTCCCATTGGCTACTACTCGGGCTACATTCTTGAGCACCGGTACAACCTCTCCAACCAGACCATCGGACAGTGGGTATGGGAGCGGTTGAAAGCAACAGGAATCAGCCTGCCGATCGTCGTCGGCCTCCTTGCCCTTTTGTACGCGTGTCTTGCAGAGTACGGAATGCTCTGGTGGCTACCGGTAAGCTGCGCGATCACACTGCTCTCTGTCGTGCTTGCGCGCCTCGCTCCCGTTCTGATCATGCCGCTGTTTTACAAGTTTACCCCTGTGAGCGATGGACCGTTGAAGGAACGAATCCTCCGGCTTTGTGGCAATGCAGGACTCCGGATCCAGGGGATCTTCATGTTCAACCTGAGCAAGAACACGCGGAAAGCAAATGCCGGCTTCACCGGTATCGGGAAGGCGAAGCGGATCATCCTTGGCGATACACTGGTCAAGGAGTTCTCACAAGAAGAAATTGAGACCGTGTTTGCGCACGAGCTGGGCCATTACAAATACAGGCACATCACGATTGGCATTGTCACAGGCATTGTGTCCACGTTCGCAGGACTGTTCATCGCTGCACAGGCGTATGGCTGGTCGGTAGGGGTGTTCGGGTTCTCGTCCATAACGGAGATTGCAGCACTGCCGCTTCTTGTACTCTGGTTGTCTCTGTTCGGGCTGGTCACGGCCCCGCTGGGGAACATGCTCTCACGCCGGCATGAACGCCAGGCAGATTCGTACGCGGTGCAGTCGACCGGGAATGCACAGGCGTTTGTGTCTGCCCTGAAGAAGCTCGCGGCCATGAATCTCGCCGATCCGAGTCCGCATCCGCTGGTGGAGTTTCTGTTTTACAGTCACCCCTCCATCGGAAGGCGCATCCAAACTGTTGAATCACTTGGCGTGTAATGGCAACGTTGTTCGGGTCGATTCGGTTCCTGGTCGCGGTTGCCAACTCGATGTTCTTTGCAGCGCTTGAGCTTCTGACGCTGCCGTTCCATTACAAGGGAATCTTGTTTCATGCGCTTGCACGCGGATGGGCGCATACGTCTCTCTGGATCTGCGGTGTAAAAGTGCGGGTGCATGGACTGGAGAAGCTTGACCGCTCGAGAAACTATGTGTATGTCTCGAACCATGCGAGCATGTTCGACATCCCCGCGATCGTTGCGGGGATTCCTGATCAGATCAGGATCGTGTATAAGAAAGAGCTGGAGAAGATACCGATCTTCGGTTGGGGACTGAAGTTGGGGAGCTACATCGGGATTGACCGGAGCCGCGGGGCGGACGCGATGAAAAGTCTGGAAGAGGCAACGGAGAAAATCCGCCGCGGTGCATCGGTGCTGCTGTATGCCGAGGGGACCCGCACCATGGACGGGAAGTTGCAGCCGTTCAAGCGGGGTGCGTTCAATCTCGCGGTGAAAGCAGGCGTCCCCGTGGTGCCCCTGACGGTGAACGGAAGCTACAACATACTCCCCAAGCATTCGATTGCCATACTACCAGGAACTGTGGAGCTAGTACTGGAAACACCTATTGCGATCACCGGTCAGGGTAAAGAGGCGGAGTTTGC